>VGFB01000329.1 GCA_016869015.1 Armatimonadota bacterium | reverse complement strand
CTCGGTTCTCGGGCCCGCCACGAAGAGCGTCTCCCCGGCGAGGACCATCGCCCGCACGTGGAGCGGCACGGGCCTCTCCCAGAGAACCGTGCTCGCCTCATCGCGCTTGACCGCGAATAGCCGGTACGGCCCGTCCTCCAGCTGGTTCGACCAGTGCAGCGTCTTGCGCCCGTAGCCGTAGACGGCGGAGTCGGTGAAGGCAAGCAGCCGGCCGTAGGTGAGATTGCGGTCGCGACCCGTACACCCAGTGGCGATGGAGGGCTTCGTGCCGAAGATCCAGTACGAGCGGTGCGGCCAGGAGTCGTCGAGGTAGTCGGTGAGGGTCAGGAGGTGCGGCGCGCCGGCCACCAGCGGGGCTCCGGCGGGGTCGAAGACGAGGTCGCGCAGGTACACGTGCCCGTCATCCGCGGAGAGGAGATCGGCGCGCGCTCCGGGCATGATCCCGGGCGCGAGGTGCGGAGGCTGTTTGCCTGTCTCGGGGTCAGGGCTGAAGATCGGCGTGCGCGAGAGGGGCTGCCCGGTGGCGAGGTCCAGCCGTGTGAGGCTGATCCCGCCGTCCAGGTACGACGAGCGACCGGACACACAGTAGGCGGCGCCGTCGCGCACCAGCACGCTGCCGAGGGCGGGGGCCACCGACTCGATCTGCCCGCACGCCACGATGCGGCGGTCCTCCCGCGCGAGTCGCGACCGCCACCCGAGGGCTCCATCAGCGGCGCGAAGGCTGTAGACGAAGCCATCGCGGCAACCGAACAGCACCCGGCCGCCGTGGAGGGTCGGAGCCGAGTCGATCCGCCCGCCGGCGGTGAACCGCCAGGCCGGTCGCCCCGAGTCGGCGTCCAGGGAGACGACACTGTGGCGGTCGACTGCGCCGAACAGGACCTGCCCGTCGGCGACCACCGGGGCAGTGAGCTTTCCGCCGACCTCGCTCTCCCAAAGCACGCGCAGGGCGGTCGGCACGAGCGCCGGCGTGGCGCCGCTGCGCTGCGCATCGTGCCGGTACATCGGCCAGTCCGCCGCCGCGGGCGCGCCGGACGTCGTCGTCTCGAAGGCCGGGCCGCGCTCGACGACGGGGGTCTCACCCGCCGGCGCCGGCCGGGCCGGGGCCATGGCGTTGAAGCCCATCAGCTTGGCCGCGATGTAGCAGCCGCAGGCATGGGGCGGGACATACAGCAGCCCGTAGGAGGGCATGACCCCGTAGCGGCAGACCCCGCGGGCCCAGCTGTTCCAGAGCACCTCCCCCGAAGCCAGGTCGATGAACTCGGTGCCGCGTCGGCCGCCGAGGATATACCGATCGGTGGCCTTGTTGCTGTAACAGCGGTGATGATGGCCGGGGTTCTCCGGCGCGATCTCCTGCAGGATCTCCCCGGTGTCCGGGTTGCGCTTCACGGCGAAGTACGGCCCCCAGGCCGGGCCGCTGTGTTGGGTGGGCTTGGGCGGCTCCCAAGGTCTGCCTCCGCCCAGCCAGAGGGCGCCGCCGATCATGAAGGCATCGCGCGCTTCGGTGAGGGTGTTCGCGCCCGTCCACAGCACGGCGCCCGTCTCGGCCGAGAAGACCGTGACCGTCTGGCCGTTGAGGCACACGACGCGACCCTCCGCCACCAACCGGAGGGGCGGAGCGGGCTGAGTCCACAGCTCCGTACCGGTGGTCAGGCTGAGACAGACGACGTTGCCCCCCCGCTGGAAGAGCACCCGGTCGCCCTCGGCGCAGAGACTCAGGCCGCGCAGCCCCGCGGCTTCGGCGCCCTCCTTCTTCCAGAGGAGCTCCCCCGTCGTCGCGTCCAGGGCCAGGAGGGCGGGCTCCGCCTGCGCGTCGGTGCGGCGGAAGTTGTCGATCAGCGGCTGGGCCGTGTCGCGCACGTACAGCGGCGAGCCCGCCTCGCCGGCTAGCTGCTCCAGCCGGTCGCGCTCCGCGACGCGCTCGGCCGTCACCCGTCGGGCGGCCACCAGCAGCGTGCCCCGGTGGTACACGATCTCCTCGGCGCCCTCGGTGCCCGGGTAGGTGCGCACCGTTTCCCCGGTCGCCGCGTCCAGCGCCGCCACCGCCAGGTAGAGCCCCAGGGTCGCGTACAGCCGCCCCTCGGCGGCCACCAGTCGCCGGTGGAGCTGGGCGGGCGCCTGCGACCAGATGGTGACGTGCGGGTACCACTTGTCGATGGGGCGCTCCCAGAGCGGGAGGCCGTTGTACGCATCGCGCGCCACCAGCGACCAGCGGGAGAGCTCGCGGACCGAGGCGATCGGCCCCTGGTCCAGGATGTAGAAGAGGCGGCCGCCCTGGGAGATCAGGCCGTAGAGCCCGGGGATGTGCTCGTGGCTGCGCATGTGCGGCGGGTCGGCCGTCCATTGCAGGGAGCCGGGGGGCGCGATCAACTGGTCGTGAGCCACCGGGTTGCCGGACGCATCGTGGAGGTAGTGGGTCCACTCGTCCGTCTCAGCGGGAGCGGCCTTCCTCCTCGTTCGCCACTCGGCTCCCTGTCGGACAATCGCTACGCCGCCGGGCGCCAGGACGCGCATGGCTTCGGGGCCCGGCGCCGCTCGCGAGTCGGTCCACACGAGCAGGTTCACGAGGTTGTCGGCGCAGGGCAGCCGATCCCCCGCCCACCGCTCGACCGACACGCGCCCGTAAAGGCCCAGCGACTCGATGTGGGCCCGGGCTCGCTGGACGTTCCCGGCGTCCGTATCGAGGCCATGGACGACACGCGCCTCATCCGCGCCCAGCGCCGCTGTGAGCGTACCGTCGCCGCAACCGACATGCACGATCAGCCCGCCGCGCAGGCCGGCCTGCGTCAGAACCGATCGCGCGACGGCGTCGCGCGACTCGTCCGAATGGCCGAGCGCAGCACCCAGGAGAGCGAGGAGAGAGGGGGCAAGGGCTCGCCGGATCATGGAGCGTGGCCTCCGTTGGGCGTCGGGTCCGGGGGGAGGTTCGTCCGGCCGGCGCCGGCGGCCTGCCTCGCGGGAGCAGGGGAATCGTGGCGGCGCTGCGAACTGCTGCGTCTCCGGTCGGGGCCCCGCGCCCGACAATCCGCACGCTCCCGGGGGGCGTGCGATGGATGGAGCCGATGAGTGCCAAGGCCGACCCGACCGCGCTGATGACCGACCCACCCGGCGTTGCACCGGCGACGGGGGCCATCACGCCGCGGGCCGTGGCCCTCGCCTTCGTGCTGGTCATCGCGTTCACGGCGGCGGGCTGCTTCTCCGTCTTTCTGCGTTACGAGATCATCGGCACCGGCTACCTCCCGCGCGGCGCCGTCGCGTTGTTGCTGGCCCTGATCGCGGGGAACGCGTTGCTCCGGCGCCTCCCACGCCTGAACATCACGCCCTTGACCGCGCGGGAGCTGTTGTTCATCTTCCTGGTCCTGATGGTCGTCGGCGCGATCGCGGGCCAGGAGTACGCGCAGCATTTCTACCTCAACCTCGTCGGGCTCGTGTACTATGCCACTCCCGACGTCGTCGCGCCGAACGTCTACCTGGACAACCTGAACCCCATGCTCGTCCCGAGCAAGGACCCGGCGGGCTCGGCGGCCGTCTGGGCCCACGAGGGCCTGCCGCCGGGCGGCGCGATGCCGTGGGGCGCGTGGGTGCGGCCGCTGCTCGTCTGGACGCCGTTTCTGCTGGCGGTCTACTGGATGGTGCTCACGTTCGCGGCGTTGCTGGCGTGGCGCTGGGAACGGGAGGAGAAGCTGCCCTACCCCCTGATGAGCGTGCCCCTGGAGGTGACGGAGGATGAGCCGGCGGCGGCGGCGCCGCTACTGCGCGGCTGGCCGACCTGGATCGCCTTCTCCCTGCCCTGCGTCCACTACACGCTGCAGGGCCTGCACGGCTACTGGCCCGCGGTGCCCTTCATCAACCTGGACCCCGACCCCAAGTGGCGCTTCACGGGTCCGATGGCGGCCTTCAACGGGGTCCTGCTGTGGCTGCGGATGGACATGGTCGGGGTCACATACCTCCTGGCCGCCGAGGTGGGCTTCTCCCTGTGGTTCTTCTTCCTGTTCCGCCGCGTCCAGCAGTTCGTGAGGCTCTCGGTGGGGGTCAATACGGGGGAGTACCAGTTCTTCCGGCTGCAGACGACCGGCGGCTACGTGCTGCTCGGAGGGGCGCTGCTCTACTCGGCCCGCGGTCATCTGCGGCGGGTCCTGTCGGCGGCCATCGGGTCTGTTCGCCGCGGCCCAACCGACCCCGACGCCCGGGAGCCGTATCGTCTCGCCGTGTTCGGCTTCCTGGCGGCCTTCGCGTTTGCGGTGGCGTGGTGCGTCTACTTCGGGATGCGCCCGATCTGGGCCATGACCCAGTACGTCTTCTTCCCGCTGGTGGGGATGGTGGTGGCGCGGGTGATCTGCGAGGCCGGGATGAACGTCTACAGCGCGCCGATCGGCGGGTACGTGGCGGGCTTCAACGAGGCGCTCTTCACGCTGATCGGCCCGCGGCGGCTCGGCCCCCGGAACCTCACGCTGATGACCATGACCAGCTGGTGTCAGATCCGCTCAACGGCGACTCAGAACGCGGCGGCTGTCTTCCAGGGCTATCGGCTGGGCTCTGACGCCGGCTTTCCGCGCGGCCGGGTCATGGTGCTGGCGCTCGCGGCGATCGCGATCTCGATCCTCACCTGTCATCTCGTCGCGCCCTGGATCATCTACACCTGGAGCGTGCCCAAGCTCGCCCCCTGGCCGACCCAGGCCGGGCTCAACACCGCGCGGGGCCTGGGCAATCTCATCAATCAGCCCCTACCCATGACCCCGACGGACTGGCTGGCAATCGGCATGGGCGCCGCGACCACCTGGGCGCTCTTCGCCTTGCGGCGGCGGTTCGTGTGGTGGCCGCTACACCCGTTGGGCTTCGTGACGTGGCTGAGCTGGCCCATCGAGCGGTACTGGAGCTCCATCTTCGTCGGGTGGGTCATCAAGACGGTGATCGTGCGGCTGGGGGGCTACGGGACGTTCCGGAAGCTGCGACCGGTCGCCTTCGGTCTGATCCTGGGGATGAACGTCATCTTCGTGGTCTGGCTCATCATCCACATGATCTGGCCCGGCCCGCCGGGCATCCTGATCGACTAGTGCCCGGTCAGCCGTGAAGCCTTGGGTCGTCGTGGGTCGGCTCACCAGAGCCGACAGAGCCTTCAGGTCAATGCCGACGGCGTCGGCTCTGGTGAGCCGACCCACGACGACTAACGGCAACTGCGCGAATCACCGCTGACAGACCACTGGTGGTCTGTCAGCGGTGATCTGTGCAGTGTGGGCCACCCAACAGTTCATGGTTGACAGAGCACTACAGCGGCCGGGCGAGCTGCTGTCCCTTGCCCCGTAGATCGATTCTGGGCCCTCGATTCCTCCGTCCGGCGCCCTTGCCCCACCTCAACCTCCGCGTCGCTTTGTCGGCCTCTCTACGCGCCCGCGCGGGGCATCGTGTTCCTCTGGTCGAACATTAGTTCCATTCGCTCCCGGTCCTGCCGGGCAGGCTCAGCCCGCGCGTGTCCCGGGGTGCGGCGGCAAGGTCTTTCGGTGA
>VGFB01000328.1 GCA_016869015.1 Armatimonadota bacterium | reverse complement strand
TCAAGGGGGATGCTCACGCGACGGTGAAGTGCGTTGACTGCCATCGGGAGGCCCAGACGGTCCCTCACCCCGAGACCATGTCGACGCCTCAGTGCCAAAGCTGCCATGGCGCCGTGAGGGCTCACGTCCTGGACCACGAACGGCCCGAGCTGAAGGGCAAGCTGCCGACGTGCATCGGGTGTCACGGCTATCACGGTGTCCTCCGGCCGACCAACCCCAACTCCCCCGTCTCCCACCGCAACGTGCCGGACCTTTGCCTGAAGTGCCACGGCGGGACCCTCGAGAGCCCCTTCGGCTACGACCAGAGCGTCCATGGCCGAGCCCACCAGCAAGATCCCGATTCGCCGGCGGCCGTGTGCACCGACTGCCACAGCGCCCATCCGACCCAGAAGAACGGGTCTCTGCTGACGCTCGTCAGCCACGCGCGCCTGCCCAGCACCTGCGGGAAGTGCCACGAGGACGTGCTGGCCGCGTACCGTGGGAGCATCCACGGCAAGGGGGTCGCCGCCGGGGAGGACGAGGCGGCGGACTGCTCGGACTGCCACGGCGACGAGCACCGCATCCTGCCGCTCAGCGACCCTGACGCGCAGACCTCGCCCCAGCACGTCTCCCAGACGTGCGCGAAGTGCCATGCGGACGCCGGCGTGATCCGCATCCGGGGCTTGCCCGCCGACAAGGTAACGTCCTATGAGGCCAGCTACCACGGCGCCGCCAATCGGTGGGGCGATGTGAAGGTCGCGAACTGCACCAGCTGCCACGGACACCACGACATCCTGCCCGCGAGCGACCCGCGCTCGACCATCAACCCGGCCAGGCTGGCGCATACCTGCGGCGGGTGCCACCCCGGCTCGGAGCTCAAGTACACCGCCGGCGACGTGCATCTGTCCAAGGGCAGCCTCTCGCAGACGGTGGTGAAGTGGGTACGGGTCGTCTACCTGCTGCTGATCGGGGGCACGCTCGGCTCGCTGGGCGGGTACATCGTCCTGGACCTGCTGGCCTACCTGCGCCGGAAGCGACGGGGGGACATCCAGCGGGAGGCGGAGCGGCTCCACCACCTCCCCCAACCGCCGCCTTCGACGCTGCTGCGGATGTCCCTCAACGAGCGGGTCCAGCACTGGGTCCTGCTGTCGACCTTCATCATCTTGGCGCTCACGGGCTTCCCCTTGATGGCGCCCAAGAGCGGCTTCGCCAAGGTCATCGTGACGCTCTGCGCCGGGGTCGAGGGCCGAGCGTACGTTCATCGCGTCGCCGGCGTGCTGCTCTGCGCGGTCGGCCTCTACCATCTGTTCTACCTCGTCCTGACGCCGCGCGGCCGAAGCTGGCTGAAAGACATGTTCCCCAGGAAGCGGGATATCTTGAACGTCTGGGAGGCGGTGAAGTACCTCTTCGGGTTCTCCAAGGAGACGCCCCGTTTCCACCGGTTCGGCTTCCCGGAGAAGCTGGAGTATGGGGGCGTGCTGTGGGGGACCTTCTGCATGGGGATGACGGGGTTCGTCCTCGCGCTGGAGGACCTGTCTCTGCGGTACCTGCCGAAGTGGGCGTGGGACGGCGCGCGAGCCGTGCATGGGTGGGAGGCGATCCTGGCCGTGGCCACGATCGCCCTGTGGCACCTGTACCACGTCGTCTGGAAGCCGGGCATCTGGCCGATGAGCCGCGTCTGGCTGACGGGTCAGGTGACCTTCCACCAGCTGGTGGAGGAGCACCCGGCTCAGTACGAGGAGATCATGGAGGAGTTGGGCGCGGCCCCCGCGGCGGACGGGGACGCGCCCACTGAGCGAGATGGCTGACGAGCTCGACACACTTCGCACTGCCGGGGACGAGGGACCCGAGTCGCTCGTCGCGGCTCTCTGGCGGTCGCTGCAGTCGGTGCGGACCACGATCTGGGTGCTACCGATCCTGGCGGCTGCCACGACGATCGGCGCCGTCGTCCCTCAGAAGCGGCCGACCGACTACTACGACATGGTTTACGGCGCGACATGGGGTCGCGCCGTGACCGCTCTCGGCTTCGATAACGTCTACAACTCGACCTGGTTCATCATCCTGGTGTGCGTTCTGCTGGCGAACCTCGGCGCCTGCGTGGCCCGCTCGTTCCGACGGGCCGCCCGGGGCCACCGGGGGCCTGCGCCGGAGACGCTTGCCGGCAAGCTGACGGCCGGTCGCGGCAGCGGGTGCTGGCAAACCACGGCCCGCGGCGAGGAGGTCACCGGCCGCCTGGCGGCCGCGCTGCGGCGGACACGCTACGCCGTCTCTGAGCCGGAGGGTGCAGGCGACGCGCGGTGGCTGATGGTGCGACGCTGGCCGCTGGCGCACTACGGCAGCATCGTCACGCATCTGTCGATCTTCGCGATCGCGGTCGGCGCCGTGATCGGGCGGTTGCCCTGGACCTCCCTGGACCGGCACGTCGGTCTCGTCGAGGGGCAGGTGACGCCCGATGAGGCCGACGGCAAGCTGGGGGTCGATATCCGCCTGGACGACTTCCGGATGGACTACTACGAGGGGACGGACCAGCCCTCGCTCTACGAGAGCGACATTGTCCTGCTGTCCAACGGGCAGGAGGTCGCCAAGGGCACGTCCACCGTGAACAAGCAGGTCGTCTACGAGGGCCTGGCCCTGGGTCAGACGAGCTGGGGGCTGGCGGGCGTGAGGCTGACCGTGAAGGACGCCCGCGGCAAGCAGGAGTCCGTGGAGCTTGCCCTGGGGCAGGCGCCGGGCCCCCACGGGGAGAGCATGTGGGGCTTCACCGACCAGGGCGCAGTGGCGATGCTGGGTGAGGAGGGGAAGGCCGCCCTGGCGGGGATGCAGTTCGTCCCCGATACGAAGACCGGGAGCACCTACCCGAAGAGCCCGGCGGTCGCCCTGCAGCTTGTGACGGGCCTGGGCGCCGGCGGCGAGCACGAGACCCACGACCTGGGCCTCCTCCCTCAGGGCGAGGAGCGGAAGGGCGGGGCCTACACGGTCCGCTTCGACGATGTCGTCTTCACGTCGACGCTCTCCGCGCGTCGCGACCCCGGGCTGCCCCTGGTGTGGATCGGGTTCATCGTGGTCTCGCTGGGGATGGCCGTGATGTTCTACGTGCGGCCGCGGACCTTCCTGATCGAGGTGGAGGAGTCCGCCGACAGGGAGGCCGCCGAGGTTCGGGTGGCGGTGGCGGGACGGGAGTTCGAGGAGAGCGACCGACGGATCATCGAGAGCGCCTGTGAGGCGCGGCTGGCGCCGATGCCGGCCGCCGGCAAGCGGGTGGACCGCAGGAGGGAATCTTCGTGAGCAACGAGGCCGACGTCCGAACCGACACCCCGGCGGAGGCCGATGCGCTGGCGCCCGAGCGGGTCGACGCGCTGACCTACCGCCTGGTCGCGATGGGGTTCATCCTGCTGACGCTGGTGATCATCACCGGCGCGCTGTGGGCGCAGTACACGTGGCACAAGTGGTGGAGCTGGGACCCGAAGGAGACCTCGGCGCTGGTGGCGTGGCTGGTGTACCTGGTGTACCTGCACGGACGGCTGCTGGGCTGGTCGAAGCGGCTGCTGGCGTGGATCGCAGTGATCGGCGCAGTCTCGGTGGCCTTCTGCTATGCCGGCGTGAACTTCCTGGGGGGCCTGCACGCCTACGGAGCGCCCACGTCCTCAATCGCCGAGACGGCGAGGAACGCGTTCCAGGGCATGCAGAGCACGGAGGCGCTGCTCGCGAAGGGCTTCCTGGTCTGCTACCTGGGCGCGTTCCTGCTGTACCTCGCGACGGCCGTGCTGGGGAGCGGCCGCGGAGACACCCCCGAGGCGGCCCAGGCCAGCCGCGCGCGCCTGGCCTGGATCGGCGCCGTCCCGGTCTGCCTCGGGTTCGTCCTGCACACCGTGGGCCTCATCACGCGCGCGGTCCAGGCCGGGCACCTGCCCTTCAGCAGCGGGTATGAGTACGCCGCCTCCTTCGCGTGGGCGATGGTCCTGATCTTCCTCATCCTGCAGCTGCGCGTGCGCACCCCGGTCATCGGCGCCGCGTCGATGCCGTTCATCCTGCTGATCCTGGCCTACGGCTTCCTGTGGTTTGGGGACAAGGGCGTGTCGCCGCTGCCGGTGGCCCTGCAGAACAAGTTCTGGCTGCACCTGCACGTCGCCATCGCGATCATCAGCTACGCCGCCCTGATCCTCGCGACGGCCACATCGGCCATCTATCTCGTCAAGTCGCGAGGAACGGCGGAGCCGACGGAGGCGTAAGCGCGAGCCGGGGCGTGTATGCTTGCCCGCGTTAGCAGGTGCAGCGGGTTCCCGCGGGCGACCCGCTCAAGGGCCGCCTCACGGGGTCACCACGATGGTAGCGCCCAGCACCTCGAGCGCCGCCGAGAGCCCGTCCCGCCGCATCAGCGCATCCCATCGCCCCGCGCGCGGCACCACCACCAGCGGGCTCTGACGGTCCCCAATCGCCGCCAGCAGGGCGTCGCGCACCGGCGGCTTGCGCACCGCGACCGCGGCCCCGTGTCCGTGGTCCACGAGGTAGCGCTTCAGCTCCCGGGTCGCGTGAGCGGCGGCATCCTGCTCCCCGGCAATCAGCAGCGCGTCGAGCTTGACCTGCAGGAGACCGGCCAACGCACTGCCGGCGCGCAGCGTGCAGGCGCTCGTCCCGCCGGACAGGCACACCGACACAACGGACCGGACCGGCTGATACTGACGCGGTGTGACGATCACCGGACAGCGCGCGGCCATCGCCACCCTCCGAGCGGAGCGCGCCGACAGGCCCGGCACCCCCGGCTCGGCGGCGGCATCGCGGCCGATGAAGATCAGGTCGCAGAACCCGGACGCCCGCGCGAGGGCCGTCGGCAGGTCGCCGTAGGCAGGCCGGGCGAGGCACCGAACCGTCAGCTCGCGGCAGACCTCGACCGCGTCGCTGAGGACGCCGTCCGCGTCCGGCGCGAGCGCGTCCTCCTCCCCCTCGCGCGCCCCCTCGGCCGCCAACGCCACCGGGTCCACTCCCGACTCGGCGACCGCGGCGCGCTCGTCGGTCGGCGTCCGGCTTACCGTCATCAGCGTGATTCGGCCTTCGCTCCGGCGCGCGAGATCGACCGCGTGCTGCAACGCCACGCGGGCGCCGTGCGACCCGTCATAGGCAACCAGCAGGCTCTTCATCATCAGCGGTCCGGCTCCGCCTTGCGCCAGGCGCCGGCGTCCACTTGCGCGGCGCGCCCTGGTGCGGTAGACTTCACGTCAGGCACCCCATGAACCTCCCACAGCCACTCCACGAGGGCGTCCTGCTGCGCCGACTCAATCGGTTCGCTGCCGAAGCACGCCTGGGACAGGCCGTCCGGCGGATCCACGTCGCCAACTCGGGCAGGCTGGGCGAACTGCTCCATCCCGGGGCGCGCATCCTGGCCCATCCGGTGGCGTCCCCGGCGCGCTCGACGACCCACGACCTCGTGCTCGTTCGCCACGAGGGCGTGCTGGTCAGCGTGGACTCCCGCGCACCCGCGGCCATCGCGGCGGAAGCCTTCCTCGGCTCTGGGGTTCCACCTCTCT
>VGFB01000327.1 GCA_016869015.1 Armatimonadota bacterium | reverse complement strand
ACCAGCACCGCCCCGGCGATGACCGGAAAGGTGAGGTACAGCGGGGCCTTCGCGAAGAGCGGCACGAGCGCCTGGACGAGCGAAAGCGCCATCCCCGCGAGAGCCCCGGCCGCGTAGGCCGTCCCGTTGATGCGCCACCAGTACCAGCGCAGCACGTTCGGCAGCAGCACCCCCGCGCCGAGGGTGCCCATGATCCACGTGAACATCTGGTCAATCGTGCGCCCACCCATCTTCGCCAGCGCAGGAGCGACCTCCCGGAAGAGGGCGTTGGTGATCTCCGGGAAGTAGCCCACGATCAGCCCCACGACGATCAGGAGCGCCGAGGAGACCCAGCCCGCGCGGATGAGCGTGCGTTCGCTCGCCTGCGGGCGGAGGTACTTGTGGAAGATGTCCTTCACCAGGTACGAGCTTCCGCCGTTGACGGTCGAGTTGAAGGTCGCCAGGAAGCCCGACAGCAGCGCGGCGACCGCCAGCCCGCGCAGGCCGACCGGGAGCGTGCGGCTAAGGACCATTGGCAGGACCTTCTCAGGGTCGTCCACGCCGTGGAGGCCCACGATGGCCATCGCCGCAATCGCCATCGCCATCGGCCAGCGGATCGTGTGAATGACGCCCCACAGCGCGCCGAGCTTCGAGGCCTCGCGCGGGTTGCGGGCGGCGAGGAAGCGCTGGAAGTCGTAGAGCTGCTCGGGCCCGGAGAGATCAAGCAGCAGCCCCTTCACCACCCACACCAGACACAGCGCGCCGAAGAGGTAGTACTCCGTGTCGGCGAGGTAGCCGATGCGCCACTCGGGCAGCATCGAGCCCCAGCCCGTGGGTCGGTAGAGCAGGACCGTCTCCCAGGAGACATGCCGGTAGCCGACGTAGGCGATCAGCAGCGCGCCGGCGCTCAGGACGATGGTCTGGAAGATCTCCACCAGCACCACGCCCCGGAAGCCGCCCAGGATGACGTAGATGCCCGTCAGCCCGATGATGAGCACCGCGCACAGGTGCTCGGGCAGGCCGAGGTAGACGCTGCCGAACTTGCCCATGCCCACGGAGCCGTAGGCGAGGAATGCGGTGATCGTCAACACGGCGAAGACGGTGTAGGCCAGCCGGGCCCACTCGCCGGGCTTGCCCGAGCCGAAGCGCGTCTCCATCCACTCCGAGCCGGTCATGACCTTCGAGCGCCGAATCCACGCGCCCATGTAGGCCATGTAGAACACGGTGATCGGGAAGCCCCAGATCCACTGCACCCACATCCCGCGCAGGCCGATCGTGAAGAAGAGCCCGACGATCCACATGGTGCCGGTGATGTCGAAGTACGAGGAGCTGCCCGACATCGCGAGGGCCCACCACGGCAGCTCGCGCTCACCCAGGAAGTACGAGCCCAGGCTGCGCTCGGCGCGGCGCTTCATCACTACGCCGAGGGTGATGACGACCGCCAGGTACACCACGACGATCGCCAGGTCGAGAGGCCCGAGGGAGAGGGTCATGCCGGGGCTCCTCACGCGGGCAGAGCTGCGGGTCTCTTCCCCGTCGTGGAGGTCCTCCCTCCCTGGGCGTTGCATAGAGCGGAGCCCGAGCCTGCCGGGGCGGAGCGGCAACTTCGGGGACAGGGGACTTACCTTCGGCCATGGCCCGGCCCGTGTGTACCCCACTGACGGCGCGTGAGGAACGGCTGCTCGCCAACCGCCGGGCGGCTCCCCCGAGGGTATGGGCGGAGCCGTTCCACGAGGCGTGGATGGCCCATGCGGACGCGCCAAGGGAGCTGCGATTGGCGCACGCGGTCGCGGCGCAGTGGGAGGCGAGCCGCCCCACCGTCAAGCCCGATGAGCTGGTGCTGGGGCGGTTCGGTGTCTTCTCCACCGTGTTCGCGTCGGAGTACGGAGGCGTGCGGTTCGAGGCGGGCCTGTGGCAGAGGCTGATGGATGAGCCCTCCACAAGCGGCGAGCAGCGGGCGCTGCTGGAGCAGATCCGGGCTGAGTGGGATGGCCAGGACTTCGGCGGGCTGGTGACCGCGGAGTGGGCCAGGCGTGGCATCTCCGGGCGTGTCCCGGGCAGCGGGCTGGGGCCGTGGGCCGGCCATGCGAGCCAGGAGTACCGCCTGTTCCTGGAGCTGGGCGCGGTCGGGATGTGGGAGCGCATTGCGCGCGGGCGCGCGGCGAACCCGGGCCGGGAAGCGTGGTACGACGGGCTGCTGCGGGTCGTGGAGGGCGTGCGCGGCTTCGCGAGCGCGGTCCGCGAGTCGGCGCTCGTGACGGCGCAACATCCGAGCACGACGCCGGAACGCCGGACGGAGCTGCAGGGGATCGCGGCGCTTCTAGCGCGCTGTCCCGAGCATCCGCCCGAGACGTTCCGCGAAGCAGTGCAGACCTTCTGGCTGCTGTTCTACCTCAACGGCGCGGACTCGTGCGCGCGAATCGACCAGGACCTCGGGCCCTATCTCGAGCGCGACCTCGCAGCGGGCGTCATCGGCGAGGCCGGAGCCCGCGAGCTGATCGCCTCCCTCTGGGTGCGCTTCGACGAGAACCGCTCCTGGAGCGCGGTGGTGGGCGGCGTGGATGCCCAGGGGCGCGATGCCTGCAACGCCCTCACCCGACTGGCCCTGGAGGCCACGGAGCGTCTGCAACTGGAGGCGCCCAACCTCGCGCTCCGCGTCCATCCCCGCCTGCCCGAGCCGGTCCTGCGGCAGGCTTGCCGCACCATCGCGGGCGGCGGGGGGATGCCGCCCCTGGTGAACGACGGCCCGATCATCCGCAGCCTGCAGGCCCGAGGTGTCTCGCTGGAGGACGCGCGGGACTACGCACTCACGGGCTGTGCGCAGGTGGTCGTGCCGGGGCGGTCCTACGGCGGGTATGAGGACATCCTGGTGAACGGGCTGAAGTGGCTGGAGCTCGCGCTGCATGATGGCGTCGACCCGCTCTCGGGCGAGCAGGCCGGGCCGCGCACGGGTCCCCCGGAGGCCCTGGCGACGCTTGACGACCTCATGGCCGCGTGGCAGACCCAGATGCGCGCGGTCCTGGACACGTGCGTTGAGATGGCGGGTGTGAGCCTGCGCGTGCTGGCCGAGCGGTTCCCTAGCGGACTGCGGTCGCTGCTCGCGTACGACACCGTGGAGCGCGGGGTCGACCTCCGCGCGGGCGGCTGCCGCTACAACGAGGGTCAGGCGGATGTGCTCGGTTTGACCAACCTGGGCGACAGCCTGGCCGTGCTGCGGGAGCTGGTCTACGAGCGGCGGCAGCTCGCCCTCGCTGAGTTCGTGGCGATCCTGGACGCCGACTGGCAGGGGCAGGAGGCGCTGCGGGAGCGCTGCCTGCGCGACTGCCCGAAGTTCGGCAACGACGACCCCGCGCACGACGCCTTCGTGGCGTCGCTGTATGACACCGTGCTTGAGGAGTTGCGCTCGCGGAGAACCGCGGTCGGCGAGGGCTGCTACAACTTCGACGTCGTCGGTTGGACCGGGCACCTGGACTGGGGCCGGCAGACCGGAGCCACGCCCGACGGTCGCCGGGCCGGCGCGCCTCTGGCCGATTCGTGCGGCGCGAGTCAGGGCCGCGATGCTCACGGGCCCACGGCGGTGCTGGCGTCGGCCGCGCGGCTGAACCACGACCGCGCGCACGGGGTCCTGGCCCTGACGCTGCGCTTCACGCCACCGAGGCAGGTGGAGGGGGAGTTCGTCGAGGCGCTGATGGCCCTGGCGCGCACCTACTGCGGGCTCGGCGGGCAGCAGCTGCAGGTCAACGTTGTGGACAACCGCCTCCTGCGGGAGGCCCAGCAGCACCCGGAGCGCTACGAGTCACTGGTGGTGCGGGTGGGCGGCTTCAGCGCCTACTGGACCCGCCTCAGCCCGGAGATGCAGGAAGCCATCATCGCGCGAACCGAGCACGTGATGTAGGCTTGGTGTCCGCGCCGTGCCCTTCCGTGTGTTCCGTGGTTCCCTTGCCGCTTCCGTCCGTGCCTGCGGGTCGCCTGACCCGCACGCCGGACGCTACGGCGCGGCTCGGGCGAGCCGCAGGCACGGTACGGCTACGGCGCAGGTCACAGCTCCGCCGGCTGCCCCGCCAGGGCCGCGTCGCGGATCCTGAGGCAGACCTCGGTCATCCGGAAGCAGTCCTCCTCCGGCACACCGAACGGCGACCCGTCCCCCAGCGCGGCGACGTACTGCACGAACTGGTTCTGCGGCTCGGGCTGGGGCAACTCCTCCGGCGGGTTCTCCGCGGTGATGAGCGTCACCGCGTGCGCCGCGCCGAGGCACTCGATCACACCCCGGCTCCCCGCGACCCGCAGTCGGTCATCCCCGTGGGTCGGTGCGGCGGCCGGGCGGCAGTAGTCCAGCCGGGCGGAGGCCGAGCCGCCGTTGTCCAGCCGCAGCGCAATCGAGGCGTTGTCCTCCATGTCCCGCAGCTCGGGGTGCGCGGCGTTGCTCTGGTAGGCCATCGCCGAGACGAGTTCGCGCCCGGTCGTCCAGCGGATGAGGTCCAGCGCATGGATGCCGATGAAGGGGATGATCCCGCTGAAGGTGCGCCGATCCCGCTGCCACTCGGGCCGGTTGCCCAGGCGGTAGGACTTCTGAACCGTCGCCAGGACGACCTCGCCGATGCGCCCGGCAGAGATGACCTCGCGCATGACGCGGTACGGCGGATCGAACCGCATCGTCAGGAGCATCGACAGGCGCACCTGCGCCGCTTTCACCGCCTCCCGCACCTGTGCCAGCTCCTCGAGGGTCATCGCGAGCGGCTTCTCGGACAGGATGTGGCAGCCGCGCTGCGCGCTCCCGACGATCTGCTCCGCGCGAACGCCGTCGTGGTCGCACACCCCGACGATGTCCGGCGTCTCCTCCGCCAGCAGCTCCCGCCAGTCGGCGTAGCACCGCGTATCGGCGTCCGCCGCAGGCCAGTTCGGCACGGGCTTCAGCGCGTTCGGGTCGTCATCGGCGACGGCCGCGAGGCGGACCTCATCCAGCGCCCGAAGGCCCTCGAGAATCACGCCCTGGTGACCCTTCAGCCCGAGCAGAGCGACGTTCAGCATGGCAAGCCTCGTGGGGCGGCGGGAGTTGTGGGGTTCCGGAGCTGCGGAACTGCGGAGTTGCGGGGACGGCACGGCGGCAACGGCGAGGCCATTCGGCACGGAGAGTGAGGAGACCTGCGAGGGTCCGGGGAAGGGGGGCGATCATGACGTGGATGGGGAGACGACGGACCATGCGGGCAACGGCTTGTCTGTGGCTGGCGATCAGCGGGACGGTGGATCGAGCTCCAGGCGCGCGTCCTGGCCCAGACGGTCCTCGGCGAGCTGAGCGCGTACGTGCCGCTGACGTTGGGCCACTGAACGGCCTACACCTACCACGAAGACACGAAGCTCACGAAGAGGCACAAAGACGTCTTCGTGCTGCTTCGCGATCTTCGCGTCTTCGTGGTTCCGCCTTGCGGGGTGCAGCGATGCTCTACATCGCCCCGTACGACATCACGCCCGACGCGGACCGCGGCAAGGTCCACACGCTGCTGTCGAGCTTCGGTAATCGGGTGCAGTACAGCGTGTTTGA
>VGFB01000326.1 GCA_016869015.1 Armatimonadota bacterium | reverse complement strand
GGGCCTGTCGAGGGCTTCGGCGACGTTCTCGACCCAGTACCGCGCCGGGCCGCCCTGCTTGGTGTCCTCAAGCTTGAAGACGCTGGGCTTGGTGAAGGTGACCAGGTCGCCCTCGAGGCGCTCGATGGGCAGGCGACAGTCGATCCAGCGCGTGAACGCGACGATCTCAACGTCGGGTAGATTGCGCCACCCGGGGTCGACCGCCCCCGGCACGACCTTCATCTGCCGACCGCCTTCATTCCATGGGGCGTCGGCGGGCTGATCGCCGAAGCCGGTGAACCAGTAGAAGCCCTCCTTCGGGAAGCGCGGCCGCTCGCGCCGCTCGCCGTTGACCCAGAGCTGGCGGAAGTTCCAGCCCCCGGCCTGCACCTCGGGCAGCGCGGCCGCCCAGACCGCGTGCCCGTTCAGTTCACCTTGTTCCCAGCCGGTGATCGCGCGCCCGCCGCTGATCTCCGGATGCTCGTCGCGGTATGCCGCGAAGGTCGTCGGATGCTCCGCAGTGCCCGAATGCGCGGCCGTGAGGACCAACGGCGCGTCGAGAGCGTAGCAGCCGCCGCGCACGAAGACACGTATCGCGCGGTCTTGGCCGTCCCCGGCGGCCCGAGCCTCGGCGACAGCCCGAGCGGCGCGGGCGAGAGTCGCGAAGGGGCCGTCGCCGTCGCCGGGGGCCTCGAGTTGTCCGGACCAGGCGTCATTGCCGTCCATCGCGACGAAGAGCACCAGCGGGTCGCCGGCAGCCGGTACGGCGACAGTGGCGTTCAGCAGAGCAGGCATGATGGGCAGCACCGAAGGCACCTCCGAGGCCGGGATCGAGCGCGTCGCGGGGCGCGACTTCGGTGGCGGGAGCGGAGAGACCTTCAGCGGGCGGGCAGCGTTGTCCACGTGCGACTGGGCGCGCGGCCGAAGTCCCCTTGCTGCGGGGAGCGGCTGCGCGCCCTTCACGCATCCAGGCCTGGGAGCCCGATCAGTTGTTGTCGTACTGGCACTGCGCGTTCATGCGATTCGCGAGGACGGCGGGGCTCTCGACCTTCTGCCACTTCACGTGGCCATCCCAGTACGAGAAGTTCGCCCCGGCGTTGTGTCTTGGTGGCGGCCGCCACGGGTCCTGCGCCCACCAGGGGTATGTCCCGTTCTGGTCGTGTGGTCCTTGCGGGAAGCGTACGTAGCCCTCGTAGTTCCCGCCTCCCGACTCGGTCCATTGGCTCGCCTGAGCGGTAGGGTTCGTGATGTAGCCGTTGTCCGCCAAGGCAAAGGTGTCGGCCGGTACGCTGAAGGCGCCAAGCTTGCAGCCCCAGTACCACAGGTGGGGCGCGTTATCGAGGGCCGTCGTGGAGGACTGAGGAGCGCGGTAGTTCATCCCGTAGCCCGGGTCGGCGTCCACACTCGGACAGATGAGCATCTGCGCGTTCTTGATGTACGGTTGGCACAGCACCTGCCACGGTCCGGAGCCCCATCGGCAGATCACGCGTTCGTCGTAGTCTTGGGCATACATCAGGACGGCCAGTTGCAGCTGTTTCACGTTCGACGAGCAACTTGCCTGTCGGGCCTTCTCTCGGGCCCGAGCGAACACCGGGAAGAGGATCGCCGCCAGGATGGCGATGATCGCGATGACCACGAGCAACTCGATCAACGTGAAGGCCCTGCGTCCGGTCATTCCCATTCCGTCTCCCTCCCTGAAGCTAGAGCGCACTGCCGGATGATGGCCGTCCAGACTACCTTCGCTGTCGAGCCGGGAGACTCCTGCCTCACCCGCCAGCGGGGCGGCAGGGCCACCCGCAGGCGGCATGAGCATGGAGGCTCCCAACGCGGCCAGAGGGATGAGGAGGTACTACACTTGGGGCGGGGCCTCCCGCCGGCGGACCGGCGCTACATCGCCCACCACGCCACCAGAGCCGCAGCAAAGAAGGCGGCGGGCACCAGTGCGCCCACCGTCGCGGCCCTCACGCCCTCCGGGACGGCGTGCCGCACCCAGCCGCAACTGCGCCACGCAACCAACGCCACGCCCGCGAGCATGACCCAACCCAGAGCCGGCAGGCCCAGAAGTGCCCCCGGGGGCTCAACCGCGTGGTCGACGATGGCGCGCAGCGTCTCCAGGCCGCGCGGCTCCCGTAGCGCCATCGGCAGGTAGCCGCCCCATGACGAGACCTTCGCCGCGGCCTTGGCCACGTGAGCGACTGCGACGACTGGCGCGGCGGCGGTTGCGGCGGCGATGAGGAGATCGCGCAGCGCCCCGCGCTGGCCTACGGCGTACGCTATCAGGGCAGTGACGGCCCACAGGCCGAGGGGGAACAGGCCCAGGAACCAGAAGGCCTCGAACCAACCGAAGTCGATGACCGGCAAGGCGTCGTGCAGGGCCTGCGGGACGAGGTGGAAGGCGGCGTCCAAGGGCTTGACTTCCCCGATGACCTCATGCGCAACGAACCCCGCGGCCAGCATGACGAAGGCGGCCTCGTATGGGCGCAGACGCTCGGGGCGACGAGCCCCTTCGTTGCTCCGAACGACCCCCAGGCCGACATTCCCGTACGGGCAGGCCTTGGCGCACTCCAGGCACAGCACGCAGTTGTCCGACGGCCTGCGGTCCCACGGCTTCAGCAGCGATGGGCAGCTGCGGCCGTCGAAGCGTCCTTGACGCGCCGGGCTTACGCACTCCCGCGTGGCGCAGTCGGCGCACCGCTGCGGGTCGCGCACGTCGAGCTGTACAGGCGTGAGGCGACCGTAGGCGGTCAGGAGCGCCTTGGCGGGGCACAGCCCTTTGCAGAACGAACGGGGCTCGCGGAACAGGAGGCCGGTCGCCAGCGCCGCGCCCAGGAGCAGCACGAGCATGGTCGACGTGTAGTGCGGAACCCGGTGGATCAGGAGCCCGGCGACCGACAACTGCAGCGCCACGTAACCGACGATCACCAACCACCCGCTGCGCATCCATGGCGCGAACGACCAGC
The DNA here is from genome assembly GCA_016869015.1 of Armatimonadota bacterium. Taxonomy (GTDB): domain Bacteria; phylum Armatimonadota; class Zipacnadia; order Zipacnadales; family VGFC01; genus VGFC01. The sequence goes on along the minus strand of VGFB01000326.1, from coordinate 2,591 downwards.
GTTTCCAGCCCCCTCGACGCGCCAGCAGGTCACCGCAGCGGTTCACTAGCTCCATTGGGCACACCGTGCACCAAGCGCGGCCCAGCGCAAGAGCGCCGGCGATCATCGCCGGCCACCACAGCCCCCACACGAGTAACGTCGTGAGGTTCGTCTTGCGAAGCGTCATGATCTGATCGGCGGGTACGCCCAGGCCGCCCCCCCATCCATTGACCAGCGCCAGCGCCAGACCGACCAACGCCGCCGCCTGCAACGCGAAGGGGAAGGCGGCACTCCCCAGCAGAGCCCGCCCGACCCGTGATCTCAGCGCATCCCAACGGAACCGTCCGCCCTCAGCCATCCGCCGCTCCCTCTCGCCGCAGAACCACTTCTTCGTACAGCTCCCGGACCTTCGCCCGCAGCAGCTCCAGGGCCACGCCGCCGTCTGACGTCAGACGGTACTCGCGTCTCGCCCGCGCACCGGGCTCCCCCCCCACATGCTGCCGCAACCAACCCCGCCGCTCAAGCCGCTGCAGAAGGGGGTAGAGCGTCCCCGGGCTGATCTCGTACCCGTGCCGTCGCAACTCCGCCAGGATCCCCAGGCCGTAGATGGAGCCCTCTTGGGCGTGGTGCAGGATGTGCACCTTCCAGAACGCCAGCAACACCTCGCGGTTGAGGAGCCCAGGCAGCCCATCCATATCGGTAACCGTAAACGAAAACCGAGTATCTGTCAAGGCTCCCCCTCGTGCGGATCCGCGAGACAGGGCGGATGGGCGGGGGGAGGGTGAGCCTTCGACCCCGGTGTGGCAGCCCGCGCCGTGGCGTTCCCAGTCGTGTCCTTGGAGTGTTCCGTGGTTGCCTCGCCGTTCCGTCGGCGTCGATGTCCGCCCCAGCGGCTCGCGGGGCGTGTCTACACTCGTGCCCGGCCTGAAGGCTCCGGCGGGGCGCCTCCGGAAGGTCCGCCACCCGTCGGGTCGAACTCACCGGGACCCCACAAGGAGGCCTCCGATGCTCCCCCTCCTGATCGCGTCACTCTCCTGGGCCAGACAGCCGTCCCCTGACACGGTGCCCGCCGGCGCCGACCTCGCGTGGCGGAACGTCGGGCCGGGCGGGGGTGGGTGGATCCAGTCCATCGCCTGCGACCCACAGCGTCCGAACGTGCTGCATGTCGGGTGCGACGTGGGCGGCTACTACCGGTCGGAGGACGGCGGCCTGACCTACCGCATCCAGAACTCCGGGCTACGCGACGACTTCGTGGAGTCCATCGCCGTCTGCCCCAGCGATCCCACGGTCATCCTGCTGGGCAACGAGGGCGGGGTCTACAAGAGCATCGACGACGGGCGGACGTGGCGCTGGATGCGCGCCGGCTTCCCTGAGCCACAGCAGCACAGCTTCTCCGCGCCGATCGGCTGCCTCGCCTTCGAGCCAAACGATCCGCAAGTCGCCTATGCGGGCATCGGTCGGCCGCGGTGGGGCAAGGACGGGAAGGGCCTCCTCTACCGCAGCCGCGACCGGGGCGAGACCTGGCACGTCTGCACGCCTGAGGGCACGCTGCCGGCCGAGGCCATCGTGAGCGACCTCGAGGTTGCGCCCGGTGAGGACGCGTACATCCTCGCCGCAACGACGCACGGCCTCTACCGCAGCTCGGACGGCGGCGAGACGTGGGGCAAGGTGGCGGGCCTGCCGCACGATTCGGTGCAGGAGGTAGCGGTTGCGCCCTCCAACCCGAAGATCGTCTACGCCACGCTGCGCACGACCGCGCGAGACACTGAGCCCTGGGACGGCGGCGTGCTCCGCAGCGCCGACGGCGGCCGCTCGTGGGAGCGCCGCGTCGAGGGCCTTCCCAACCGCGTCGGCAAGCGCGACCAGCCGCACCAGATGACCTCTTCCTGCAAGGAGATCGTCGTCGATCCCACCGACCCTGACATCGTGTACGTGGGCGATACGGCCTGGGTCAGCGCGGGAGTCTACAAGACCACCGACGGCGGCCTGCACTGGCAGCGCTCCGCCTACCGCACGCAGACGGAGAGCGGCTTCACAGACTACGGGTGGATCGCCATGTGGGGCCCGTCAGTCGAGTGCATGAGCATCTCGCCCGTGGATGGCGATCACGTCTACTTCGGGACCTCCGGCCAGATCTACGCGACCGAGGATGGCGGCGCCTCCTGGACGCAGCGTTACTGCCGCGTGCTGCCGGACGGACGCTTCGCGGGCACGGGCCTCGAAGTCACCTGCCAGAACGACATCGTCTTCGATCCGCACGACCTACGGCGGCTGTACTTCTGCTACTTCGACATCGGGCTGCTCATCAGCGACGACGGCGGCGAGACGTTCCGCCGCAGCGTGCAGGGAATGGAGTACGGGGGCAACTGCTTCACTGTGGTCCCCGATCCCGAGGAGCCGAGCATGCTCTGGGCGACGACGGGCGAGTGGGGGTCCAACCACGGCGACGTATGCCGCAGCGCCGACCGCGGCCGGAACTGGACGGTGGTCGGCAAGCCGGAGACCGGCCTGCCGGACGGGCAGACCAAGACCCTGCGACTCGATCCGGCCAGTCCGCGCGGCAGCCGTCACCTGTACGTGACCTGCAACGGGCACGGCATCTACCGGAGCCT
>VGFB01000325.1 GCA_016869015.1 Armatimonadota bacterium | reverse complement strand
CGACGGGCCCCCGAGCGGGCGTGGTAGCAGAGGAGCATTGCGAGGTCGAAGGACTCATCGATGCCGGCCATGTGGTTGAGGGGCTTGGGCTGACCGCTCAGGAAGCGCACGCGCCGGTCGATGGCCTCGGGGAGGAGGTTGCGCATGTTGGCGTGGGCCTCCCCGACCAGGACCTCGGTTGCCCCGCCGTCGAAGGCCCCCGCGATCGCCGCGTTCACATCCGCGGTGATCAGCTCCCGCTCCCGCTGACGGTCGGCGGCGTCCCACTGCACGAGCCCCGACACGCCCTCCATGTCCGCCGTCATGTAGACCTTCATCGCGCCACCTCCTGGGGATCGAGGCTCTGCAGGCCCCGGCGGCGATGATTGGGTCAGTCGCCGAGCAGCTCGCAGGCCTCGCGGTAGCTCTCGGGGCTTCCGATGTCGAAGCGCCCCTCCGGGGCCAGGAAACCGTAGACGGTCGTCTCCCGGTGCAGCCACTCGATGAAGTGCCCCGGCGCGTCCGACGAGCCGCCGGTCGTCAGGTACTCCTGCACCCGGGGCAAGGTCTCGCGGCGGAAGATGTATAGCGGCGGGCAGATCAGGTCGGAGAGGGGCGTGGGCGCTTTCTCGGCGAAGGCGGTCACGCGACCCACCTCGTCCAGGCGCAGGGTCGAGGAGCGCACCAGGCGCTCGGGGCGGCTCTCGTGAAGCACCGCGATGACGTCGGCGCCTTTCTCGCGGAAGAAGGTCACCAGCGACGCGATCTGAAAGCGGAAGATGTTGTCGCCGCCCGCCACCAGCAGGTCGTCGTCGAGGGCCGCCGACTCGATGGCGAACTGCAAGTCACCGACGGCTCCCCGCCGCTCCTCATTGCAGCGCGTGCCGTCGTTCAGCAGGCGGATGCCCGTGCAACACGCGCAGGAACTCCACTGCGCGAACTGCTCGTAGTGGAGGTCATTGGTGACTACCAGGGCCTCATCGAGGCCGTCCAGGGCGGCGAGCTGATCGAAGAGGTAGTCGATCACCGGTTGGCCGCCGACAGGCAGCAGCGGCTTGGGCAGCCCGCCCCCGACGTGCTGCATGCGCGTTCCGTACCCGGCGGCGAGGACGAGGGCTTTCATGGGACCTCCGCAGCGTTGTCGGATCGGCAGAAGTGGACCGCGTAGCGATCGGCGACGTGCGGGTGCTTCCGAGGGAAGGCCCGGTCCACGGCTTCGCGAATGCGGGCCTCCGCGCCCGGTTCGCACAGGCCGATGCAACTGCCCCGGAAGCCGGCTCCGCTGAAGCGCGCCCCGTAGACGCCCGGGGTCTCCCGCAGCGCCTCGTAGAGCGTGATCAGCTCCGCGCTCCCGCACTCGTAGTTCTCGATGGAGCTTCGCCCCGACTCGTTGATCAGCCTCCCGAAGCCCGCCAGATCGCCGGACGCCCACGCCTCCCGCCCGGCGATCACCCGCCCGTCCTCCCCGAAGAAGTGGCGCGCGCGCTTCGCCAGGAGCGGCGCCAACTCGCCCGCGTGCGCCTCGAAGGCCTCCACCGGGACGTCTCGCAAGACCGGACGTTCCGGCACCGCCAGGCCGCTGCGGAGCAGCAACTCCTCGGCCGCCGCCCGGCACTCAGCCACCCGCTGATTGTAGCCGGTCCCGACGAGGGACTCGCTCAGGCCCGAGTAGGCGACCACGATGCCGAACTCGGGCATGTCGGCGGGCGGATCGATCAGTTCCCACGCGGCGTCGCGGCAGTCGAGGTAGAGCAGGCGGTTGCGCGCGCTTAGCAGGATGACGGACTGATCGAGGATGCCGTTGTTCAGGCCGATGTGTACGTTCTCGACGTACTGCTCGAGCGCGATGTTGTCAGCCGGAGTCACCTTCAGCTCGTTGGCCGTCTCGAGCGCCAGTAGATAGGCGATGCTCACTGCGGCCGAGGAGCTCAGGCCCCCGATCGGGAGGCTGCCCTCGAGGACCCCGGCGATGCCTCGGCGGATCGGGAGCCCGGCGCTCGCCAGCGCGAGCACTGCGCCCGCGGCATAGCGGCCCCAACCCTCCCTCGGCACCTGGGCGGCCTCGGCCACGGTGAAGCACGCCTCGCCGCCGAGGTCTCGGCTGCGGAGGCGCACCCTCCCATCGGGGGTGGGCACGAAGGCGAGCAGCAGGCTGCGGTCGAGGGCCATGCCCGTGACCCGGCCGAGCTGGTGGTCGACGTGGGCTCCCAGCGGGCAGATGCGGTACGGCGAGCGGACGAGGCGGACCGCGTCCGGGGCCACGCCCGCGAACAGCGCGGCCTCCGCGGTCAGCCGCGCGACCCGTTGGGGGAAGGCTTCCGGCATGCCAGGCTCACCGCCAGGTGCGTTCCGCGAGACAAGGAGGAGTTCCTGCCGGGGCCGACAAAGCCCCCATGCCGTTGCCGTCCCATGGGTCGCTCCACGGCCTCGTGGTTGGCCGACCACTACGTCTTCGGGGGGGCGCAGGGCACTGGGGCGGCCGCGGGCGCCGGTTGCCAGCAGCGCCAGCGGAGGAGAGTCCAGGCGGCGCGGAGGCCATCGCGAAGGTAACGGAGCTTCTTCCCGTGGCGGGAGGTCCGAGGGTGGAAGGTGACCGGCACTTCCGCAATGTACTGCCCCAGCCGTCGGAGCTTCGCCGTGATCTCGGGGCAGAACTCGAACCGCGCGCACTGCAGGTCAAGCTGTGGGATGAGACTCCGGGGGAACAGCTTGTAGGCGGTCGACACGTCGGTGAGGCGGCAGCCGTACAGCACGTTGGCAAGCCCGGTGAGCAGCCGGTTGCCCAGGTAGTTGGCCCAGGGGGCTTCCCCTCGGCCGCGCAGGAACCGGGAGCCGTAGACCACCGTTGCGCGGCCCTCCAGGACCGGCGCCAGGAGTTGCGGAATCTCCTCGGGGGCCAGTTCGAGATCGGCGTCCTGGATCAGGACGTAGTCGCCGGCTGCCCGCGCCAGAGCCTCGCGGATTGCGGCGCCCTTCCCGCGATTGCTGTCCAGCCGAAGGCAGACCAGCTCGTGGCCGCCCCTCGCCGCTATCGCCGCGGCGGTGCCGTCCGTGGAACCGTCGTCAACCACGATCACCTCCTTGTCTAGCGGCAAGGCGAGCACGCGGGCGAGGACCTCGCCCACGGTGGCGGCCTCGTTGTAGACCGGCACGACGATGGAGAGGCGCATGGCGATTCCCTTGGGCGGCGCGGCGCGACCGCCGGACAGCCGTCTCGCGCCGCCGCAAGGCAATACACAGTCGGGCGCGCCTGGGTTTCCTTTCCGGCAGCGCCCCTCGATGGGGGTTCCCGTGCACCGAGGTTGCCCGTTCCTTGTTGCCTTGCTCCTCTGGTGCGGGGGCGTCGTCGCCGCCGCCGCTCCGATCCCCGTGGCCAACGGCGACTTCGAGGCCGGCCTGGAGGGTTGGGCCCTCGCGAAGCCCGCGGATTTCCGGCACGGTGAGGCAACGGTGGAGACGCAGGACGTTCATGCGGGAGCTCGAGCCATCCGGCTGACGAACGAGCCGGAGGGTGATCCGGTCCTGATCGGGCTGACAAACCCGACGCCGATCGCGCTCCCCGACCAGAGCCGCGCCTTCAGCGTGAGCCTCTGGATGAAGATCGTGCGCGCCCCGCAGATGATCGAGCTGCGCATCGCGTCGACCGATCGGGAGGGCAAGACGCTGACCCCCTGGCAGGAGAAGGGGTGGCGCTTCCTGCGGCCGCCGCTCGAACCGCACCTGAGTCACTGGCAGCAGTTCACCGGCGAGTTCGTGGCGCAGGACGAGTGGGGCGGGGTGGTGCTGACCTTCTGGGTGAACGGCGCGGCGGCTGAGGTGCTCCTCGATGACCTCACGATCGAGCCGATGAGCCCCGACCGGTGGGTCGTGCCGAGCGTCGGCAGCCGCCTGCCCGAGCCGGCGCCCGGAGTCGCGCTGTGGTGGGAGGGGCCGCTGCGGAAGGTCTACCCCTTCGAGACGGAGCCGGAGAGCGCCGGCGAACCGATCCGGCTCTTCGCCGCCGGAGACGAGGGTGAGACGGTGCAGGTCTGCCTCCGGCCGGAGCGTGACGTGCCGAACGTCTCGGTCGCCTTCTCGGAGGCCACCGGCCCCGGCATGTTACCCGCCTCGGCGTGGCGAGCGAACTTCGTCGGGCTGGTGCCGGTGGATCACCTCACGTCGGCCCGCGGCGTCCTGGGGCCGACCCCTGATCCCCTGCTCCCCGACCGGACACTCACGCTCCCCGCCGGGGAGACGACCGCAATCTGGGTGACGCTCCACGTCCCGCCGGGCACGCCGGCCGGAGACTACGAAGCCCGCGCGGCGCTCGAGGGCGACGGGCTCTCCGCTCAGGTCCCTCTGCGGGTGCACGTCTATGGGTTCGACCTGCCGGAGCGCCCGACGCTCCGCACCATCGCCCGCATCTGGCAGTCGCATCCGGGCTACGAGAACCTGTTCCTGCAGAACCTGCAGGAGCACCGTTGCGCGGGGACGGGCTACATCGGCGGCGTCTCGCTGTCTAACCAGGAGGGCCGGCTGATCGTCGATGTCTCGAAGCTGCCCGACGCTATCGCGGGGAAGCTGGCGCCTTTCGGCTTCCAGGTGTTCAACGTGCCCTCGATCTTCCTGGGGGACGCGAGCGGCTGGTACGCGAAGGACGGCCAGTGGCAGGGCTTCACGGTGCTCAGCCCCGAGTTCGACCGGGCCTTCGCCGACTACTGCCGGCAGGTTGGCGAGGCGTTGCGGGCCGAGGGCGTGCTGGACCACGCGATCTGGCAGATCTGGGACGAGCCCCAAGATGAGGCGATGCGCGGCAACTGCCGACACCTGGCGGAGCTCGTGAAGTCGGCCGTGCCTGACGCGAGAATCTACCTTACGGCCGGGGTCATCGATGAGCTGCTCGACCTGGTGGACATCTGGTGCCTCCCGTGGCCCAGTACCTACTCGGAGGAGGCGGCGCGCAGGGCGCGCGAGCACGGGGCGGAGCTGTGGGCCTACGAGAACGACCTCTACAGCCTGGACGTGCCCGACTCCTCGCTGCTCCTCCGCAGCTTCCCGTGGCGGTTGCGGCGCTACGACATCCGGGGGGTGGAGTGGTGGGCGATCAGCCAATGGAAGACCGACCCGTGGACGGTGCCCAACCAGTACGAGCCCCAGAACGGCGGCGGCTTCTTCCTCTACCCGACGCCCGACCGCACCGGCCCGCCGATCGACAGCCTCCGCTGGGAGTGCTACCGGGAGGGGGTGGAGGACTACGACCTGCTGACGATGCTGGCCGAGGCGCAGCGCTCCGCCACCGGCCCCGCTGAGGGCGCTCCGTCCGCCGCCGACCTGACGCAACGCGTGGCGCTCGGCGTCCAGGAGGTCTCCCGCGACCCTCTGGCCATCACCGAAACGAAGCGCGAGGTCTGCGAAGCCCTTGAGCGTCTAGACAGATAGGGCGCAACCTCGGCCCTCGACCGGGGTGTAACATAGCGGGGGAGCGGTTCACTTACCCGACGTCGGCCCCTCGCGGGCGGTCGGGCAGCCTTGTCGAACGAGATGGGAGGCGTCGAGCATGGTGCGCTTGGGAGTC
>VGFB01000324.1 GCA_016869015.1 Armatimonadota bacterium | reverse complement strand
CTATCTGCACGGGGGCAATCTCCCGGAGAAGGTCGGCCTGGTCACGCGGCAGCTGGTCTTCCTGCTACCTGATCGCTTCGTCATCCTGGATCGCGTTACGACCACCGACCCGGCGCTGCGCAAGGAGTGGCTGCTGCACACGGCCCACGAGCCGGTGATCGACGGACAGACGCTCCGCGCCGACCATCGCGAGGGACGCCTCTTCTGCCGTACGCTCTTGCCCCGCGACGCCGTGCTGACGCCCGTCGGCGGTCCCGGTCGAGAGTTCTGGGCTGCCGGCCGCAACTGGGACCTCCAGCCGAACGACCTGACGCCCGAGAACCTCGCGATGATGGGCCAGTGGCGTGTGGAGATCCGCCCGGGCTCGCCCCGCGCGGAGGACCTCTTCCTGCATGTGGTCCAGGTCGGCGACCAGAGCCTTGCGGCGATGGATGCCGCCGAGCCTATCGAGGCGGACGGCGGCGTGGGCGCGCGCGTGAGGACGGCGACCGGCACGTGGGAGGTGACCTTCGCCGCGACGGGCGAGCTCGCCGGTCACGTGAAGCTCACGCAAGCCGGGGCGACCGCCGTCGATGCGGACCTCGCGACCGCGGTTCAGCCTCAGGTCGGCATTCTGGCGCGGGCGGAGTAGTGGCGCGCTTACCGCCTCAGCACCCGCGTCTCCCCGACTTGTAGGTCGAGGGTCAGCCGCGGGCCTTCCCCGATGATCTGCCCGGTCAGCATGTCGGTGACCGGCCCGTCCGCTCCGGTGTCGAGGATGTACTCGCCCGCCTGCGGGGCGTGGAGGACGATGAAGGGTCCGTTGGCCCAGACATTGCAGTCCGTCTCCGTGAAGAGGTGAACGCCCGCCGCCCGACAGACGGCGCGCAGCACCTCCGACGTGAGCCCCGGGGGGCCGACGAACGCCGACAGGCCGGGCTCCGTCTGCCGCAGCGCGACGGCAGCCGAGCCGTCCGGGTAACACGCAAGCCGTTCCTCCGGTCGGGCATCGTGGGCGGCGAACAGGGGTCGCACCGGCGCGTCGGCGCCCAAAGCGGTCCGCACCCCCAAGCGGTCACCCTCGGCCGTGGGCCAGGCCATCGCCCGGTCGGGTGAGACCGGCTGCAGCTCGAAGCCGGTCAGCTCCTGCATGGCCTGGAGGGAGGCCCGGTCGCCGTCGTAGCAGCCGGGTGCGTAGCACCAGACGCAGGCTTGGCCCTGCGTCTCCTCCCTCAGCATCCGCCGCTGCTCGGCCGTGAGGTACCACGCATTCAGGAAGACGTACACCTGCGCATCGACCTTCCCCGCCAGCACGTCGTCCAGGAGATACTGCCCGTAGGGCGCCCCGGTGCGCGCGAGCGCCCGCCGGACCTCGTAGATGCCCGCGCGCGCCATCGCGCTTCCGCCGCCGGCCACGCGGATCATGCTCGCCTCGTCGATGATGGCGGCAATGGGCGGGCGATAGGGGGTCGGCTCGGCCAGCAGCGCCTCATCCAGCGACCGCAGTCGCTCCATCTCCGCCCACATGCCCGGGTCCTTGAACCAGCCGGTGGCCGTTAGGTCCATCCACCAGGTCCCGAAGTTCCGCAGGGCCTCCTGACCGACGTTGCGCACGAGCTGGTGGTTGGTCTCCTCGAGCGTCTTCACTCGGTCCGCCGAGCCCGGCGGGGTGCCGGTGCTGAGATAGGTGGCGGTATCGTCCTCGTTGAGCCACATCTTCCCGGCCAGCGCGACACTCTCCGCGGCGGCCATCGCCGGGGCGCTCTGCCCGAGGCCGCGATCGAAGTAGGAGATCGGCGAGCAGAGCACGTCGATGTCGGGGCTGTCGAGCACCCTCCGCAGCGCGTAGTGCCCCGAGGTGGCCGGGCACGTCGGCAGCGCGCCGAACTCGAACCCGTAGCCGTAGAAGAAGACCACCAGTTTCCGGCCCTGCGACGCCTCGCGCGCCGACCGGGCCAGCTCCAGAACGCAGTCGCCCATCATCTGCTGTTGGAACTCGTTGAAGTCGACGATCGGCCGCTCGGCGATGGGGTTGCGCAGCAGCCCGTCGGGCGCGGCGTAACGCGCCTCGGCCGACGGCGTCTCCGCCGAGTCCAGCCTCGCCGTGTCATCCCCCCAGACCTCCCGCAGGCCCGCATCGTCCACATACCTCTCGCCCAGCCACGCCTGCCACGCCCGCTGCGTGGATGGCGAGTAGCCGTTCAGCGCGCGCTCCCATGACCGCACGTAGAACCACTCGCCGGTGTGCTGGCCACAGGGGTGGTAGCCCGCGATGTGATCCCCGTGCGTGGCCTCGAGGTGCTCGACCAACGCCCTCAGCCGCTCCGCCGCCTCCTTCCGGTACACGGGCGAGGCCACGTCGTACCAATCTTCGGCCGAGGCGTCATCCCAGGTCATCCGCTCCTCGGGGTGCGCCTCATACCACCACGGCGGCGGGTAGAGTCCGATACGCGGCAGGAGCAGCGCCTTCGGGTTCACCCCCAGCACCTGCTCGCACGCCGCCTCCGAGGCGCGCCAGTCCGGCTCCTCACCGGGCTTGGGCCACGGCATCGGCATCGGGAAGCTCACCAGGTCCACGCCCACCTCGGCGGCCAGCGCGACCTGCGCCTCGAACACCCCAGGCGGCCCGCCGAGGAGCACATAGGGGTTGCCGGGCCGGTAGAAGGCGATCACCACCGAGCGCTCCGGGTCGGCTCGGAGCCACGCAGACACGCGGTAGCGGCGGCCCCGCTCCAGCGCCAGGTTCGCCTGGTGGTAGACGTGCCAGTCGGGCCACTTGCCATCCGGCGGGTCGACCAGCTTCACGTGCAGCCCGCCCGACCCGTCCCGCCCCGCGTTCGGCTCCACGGCGACCGTCGCCACGGTATTCGCTTCGCCCGTCGGCCAGAAGGTCCACTCCTTTGCGAAGTCCTCCTGCCCGTCCTCGAAGCCGCAGACGGGGAGCACCTCGCGGCCCGTATTCAGGTCTTGCACGCGGATGTCGTCGAGGATGATGTCTCCGGCCTCCTGGCCGAAGCGGAAGTGAACCGTCGCGCGCTGGGGCTCGTCTTCCAGGGCGGTGAACTCGAACGTAAGCTCCGAGCCGTCCGGCTTCACGGGCAGCGGCGAGCCGGCGGACGCACCCCAGAACATCCGCGCGCGAACGGGCTTGCCATCCACGAGCAGACGCGGCGCCCCCCCGGCGGGGTCAACGCGAACGGTCAAGGCCTGGGCGGCCAGGGGCAGCAGGAGGAGCAGCAACAGCACGAGCGCTCTCATGTTCGCAGCCTCATCTTCGCGCGGTGAAGGAACTCGCAGGATCGGTAGATAATTGCCCGTTCAGCCGACGCAACCCTCTCGCGGGCTGAGCGCGCTACAGAAGAGGTGAGACGTGCACAATCCGTTCGAACTGCCGGGCAGCTTCCTGAAGGGCAATCTTCACACCCACACCACGAACTCCGATGGCAAGTTCACCCCCCAGCAGGCGGTCGACCATTACCGCAAGGCGGGGTATGACTTCCTCGCCATCACCGACCACGGCCGCCTCACTCCCGGCGACGGACTCGACACCGACGGTCTCATCTTGTTGCCGGGGATGGAGCTGCACCCGGGAACCGGGGAGCTGGGCCAGACCCACCACCTGGTCGCGATCGGGATGGAGACTCAGATCGACGTGCCCAGGGACGTAACGCTGCAGGCCGGCCTCGATGCAATCGTCCCGTGCTCGCGCTTCACCTTCATCGCCCATCCCTACTGGACTTCACTGACCTACCGCGACCTCCAGGGACTCAGCGGGCCGATCGGCCTGGAGGTCTTCAACTCGACCTGCGAGTACGGGATCGGGCGCGGCGACAGCGCGGTGCACTGGGACGAGCTCCTCGCCCGCGGCGAGCGACTCCTGGGCTTCGCAGTCGATGACGCCCACTGCCACTACCCCGACACGCTGGGCGGCTGGATCATGGTGAAGACCGAGGACGGGTCGGCGGAGGGGATCCTCGAGGCCATTGCGGCGGGCAGCTTCTACGCCTCGCGCGGGCCCTCCATCGAGGGCGTGACCCTCGGCGACAAGCAGGTCACCGTCCGCTGCTCGCCCTGCCGGGCGGTGCACGTCATCTGCCCGAGCGCCGGCTGCGGCATGACGACGTACCAGCTTGCCCCCAACGGCGGTCCGTACACGCAGGTCACTCTGCCTCTCAGCCCCGACTGGAACCCCATCCGCGTGGAGTGCCTCGACGAGTCCGGCCGCAAGGCCTGGACCAACCCCTTCTGGCGAGACTGAGGGCCGACTCAGCTACGGCATCCCGGGGAGCTTCGGCGCGGCGGCGGCTTGGCCCTGACCGCGGCGCCAGTGGGCGAGGATGTAGACGTACCAGTTGATCCCCATGCGGTAGGCCTGCTCCTTGTCGGCATCGGCGACATAGGAGCCGCGCGGGACCTTCCAGGCGTCGCTGTAGTCGTTGGAGGAGTAGATCACGCCCAGCCGGCCGTCGGCGGTGCGCACGCCGCGGATCGGCAGCCGCTCCTGCACGTCGCCGGCGGGCAGCTCGTCGATCACGTAGAAGGACCGGAAGAGCTCGTCGTCCATCGGAACGGGCTCGAGCTCCTTACCGAAGGTCCGCCGGATCTCGTTGGGCATGACCTGCGCGAAGGGCCCGTGGCAGTCCTCGACCAGCAGCGTGCCGCCGTTCTCGACGTACTGCTTCAGGGCGGCCCGCTCCTCCGCGGTCCAGCTCAGCGGTTTGTGCCCGCTGACCCAGAGCATCGGCATGTCCTTGATGTCGTCGTAGGTGATCGGCACGTAGCGGTTGTCGATGGTAACGCGGACGTTCGTTCGGTCGCGCATCACGCCGAGGAGGTTCAGCACGCTGACCTCATCGGTGTTGTAGTCGGAGTTCGTGACGCCCACGGGGATGTCGAAGGTGCCCACGAGATCGGCGTAGATCCCCCCGGGGCCCGCCTTGGCCACCGCACCCGTCCCGGTGCCGGACCCGCCCGGCCCTCCGAGGCCGCCGTGGATCCCGATGAGCGGGCGGACGATGCTTGCGGGGAGCAGCGGCAACCCGAGGCCGCCGCGCGCGAGCGCCGTCAGCCCTCCTCCTCCACCGGTGCCTGTGCCGCCCGGAACGCCGCCGACCGTCAGCGGGCCGAACACGCCGGGGCCGCCCGGCTCATCGCCGCCGCCTCCCCCGCCTCCCCCGGCAATGTAGGGCGGCGGAATGTCGATGCCCATGCCGCCGGGAATGCCGCCAAAGCCGGGAGTCAGCTTGCCGCCGACACCGGGGTAGCCGCCGCCGGAGCCGGAGCCGTGCGGGCCGCCGAACATCCCCGGCCCGCCTCCACCCGCCTTACCCAGCCCGGGCTGAAGCCATGGGAAGCCGGGCGCGCCGTCGGTGTCTGTGCCGTCCGGCCAGCCGAGGGGCAGGGCCGTGTTGCCCTGCCCGTAGCCGCCTCCGGGGCCGGCCATCGCCACCAGGATGGGCTCACCAAGGCCGCTGCCGGGGCCGGCTCCGTCGCCCTCGCCGGTGCCCACGCCGCGGCCGCTGCCCTCGCCGGGGCCTGAACCGTCGCCGCTGCC
>VGFB01000323.1 GCA_016869015.1 Armatimonadota bacterium | reverse complement strand
ACAGAAGAGCGGGAACGCCGAGGACGCCAGCCGCCTGGAGAACTTGCAGGAGTTCGTCAGCCTCACCGCTCAGTTCGAGGAGACGCGCGAGGAGGGCGAGCCGACGCTGCAGGCCTTCCTCGAGCACATCGCGCTGCTGACGGACCTCGACGAGGCCGAGGACCAGGGCAACTCGGTCTCGCTGCTGACGCTGCACTCGGCGAAGGGGCTCGAGTTCCCCATCGTGTTCATGGTGGGGCTGGAGGAGAACATCTTCCCGCATCAGCGCTCGATGCGGGATGAGCAGGAGCTCGCCGAGGAGCGCCGGCTCTGCTACGTCGGCATTACCCGCGCGCAGCGGCAGCTGTACCTCACCCACGCCTTCCGCCGCACCATCTATGGCCAGCCCACCGACCAACGCCCCTCGCGGTTCCTGCGCGAGCTGCCCGAGGGTCTCGTCACGCGCTGTCAGGACGTCAGCCGCCTCGCCCGCCCGCAGGTCTTCGAGGAGGAGCTGGAAGACCTGCAGCGCGGCGGCGGGCGGAAACTGGACCTCACGCGCGTTCTCTCGCGCAAGCCCAAGCCGGAGGCCCCTCGCCCCGCGACACGGCCCGGCGAGGGCTCGCGCCGCCCGGCGATGAAGCGTCCCGCGAAGGGCGCGGCCGGCCTCGCCGACGCCGCGGCGGAGGAGTTCCGCACCGGCGCCAAGGTCCGCCACGCGAAGTTCGGCGACGGGATCGTCCTCAGCAGCGAGGGCGATGACGCGACGGTGACGGTGGCGTTCGTGACCGTAGGCGTGAAGAAGCTCGCGCTCCAGTACGCGAAGCTCGAGCCGCGGTGAGGAGGCGCATGATGGGCGAAATGCTGGCGAGCCTCGTGCTTCTGACGGGCAGCGTCTGGTCTCAGCCGCCCTCGGTCCAGGCGCCTGCCTCGCTTCCCCTCGCCTCCGCGCGCAAGCCTCTGTGCCGGGTCGTGGTCTCGGTGAACGCTACCGCGGGCGAGCAGGCCGCGGCGACCGAGCTGCAGCGGTACCTCTGCCGCATGACGCGCGCCGAGGTCCCGATGGTCTCCGCCGCCGAGGCTGGGACGGGCGTCCGCCTCCTGATCGGCGCGGCCGCCGGGGCGAAGCTCGGGACGGAGCTTTCGCCGCTCAACCTCGGGCCTGACGGCTTCATTCTCCGGTCCTACGGCGCCGACGCCGTGGCCATTGCGGGCGCGAACGATGGGAGCACGCTCTTCGCCGTCTACGCCTTCCTGGAGCACCTCGGTTGCCGGTGGTACCTGCCCGGGGAGGACGGGGAAGCCGTGCCCGTCGATCGCGAGCTGGCCTGCCTGCCGCTGGACCGGACCGAGGTGCCTGACTTCTACCACCGGGAGCTGTGGAACAACGGCTGGGTCGCGCCGACGCTGACTGAGCAGTCACAAGCCGAGTGGGCCGACTGGCGCCGGAAGAACCGCCTCGGCGGGCTGCCGGCGGACCACGGGCACGCCTACTACCGCCTCCTGCCCGAGGAGACCTGGTTCGGGGAGCACCCCGAGTACTTCAGCCTCGTGCGCTACCCCGACGGGACGGAGAAGCGCGAGCGCGGGCGACAGCTTTGCACCAGCAACCCCGAGGTCATCGAGCTGGCCGCTCAGGCCGCGAAGGCGTACTTTGCGGCAGACCCCACGTCGCTGTGCTTCTCGCTCAGCCCCAACGACACGGGCGGCTTCTGCGAATGCAATGCCTGCCGCGCCCTCGACGGCCCCGGGCAAGACGGCCTCTCGGATCGCGTTCTGACCTTCGTCAACGCGGTGGCCGAGCGCACGGAGCGCGAGCATCCGGGCCGGCTTCTCGCCTACTACGCCCTCTACGGCAACCTCCCCGGCCCGCCGAGGCAGGCCCGGCCCGGCGACAACGTGATGCCGGTGCTGGTCAACAGCGCCTGCCACCTGCACGCCCTCGCCGATCCCGGCTGTCCGCTCAACAGCCGCTGGCGCGAGCGGGCCGCCCAGTGGCGCCGGATCAGCCGGCAGCTCTTCGCCTACGACTACTTCCAGTACTCCGATCTCCCGACGCCCGTCCTTCACGCCATCGGCCCGAACCTCCGCCACCATCGCGACAACGGCTGCCTCGGGTTCTCGGGCGAGATCCTCGGGCGGTCCCCGGGCAACGACATCGCCCTCTACCTCGCGGCGCGGATGCTCTGGGACGCCGACCAGGACCCCGGCGCGATCCTGGACGAGCTCTACACCCTCTACTACCGAACGGCGGCCGAGCCGATGCGCGACTACTTCGAAGCCCTCGAAGCCGCCGCTCGCCGGTACCCGGACCACGGCCTTGGCGCGCCGTGGGAGCTGTACACGCCCGAGCTGCTCGCCGAGCTGCGGGGGCATCTCGATCGCGCCGCCCAGGAGGCTCGCGGAGGCCTCGCCAAGGAGCGCGTCGAGCGGGCGGCGCTGGACCTGCGGGCGACGACGCTCTTCGTCGAGGCGGCTCGGGCGCAAGCGGCGTCGCTTGCGGCCCCGTCGGACGAGGCGAAGAGCGCCACGCTGCAGGCCATCGGGGCGGCCGAGGAGTTCCTGACCTCGATCGCGGACCGCGACATCGTCGCGGAGACAATCCTACTGAGCCGTCTCGCACAGATGCGCCAGGGCCAACCGGCCGGCGGCGCCTCCTCGCCCAGCGTCAGCGCAAGCACGCAGCCCGGCCACGACGACGCCTCGACCTTCGGGGACCTGTGGACCGCCTACGAGGACCTCGGGTCGCTGCCGACCGAGGGCTGGCTCTTCCGCACGGATCCGCAGGATCGAGGGGAGAGCAACGGCTGGCATCGACCGGGGCTGGACGACAGCCGCTGGCAGCTCATCCGCCTCGCCGACTGGTGGGAGCCTCAACTGGGCGCCTACGACGGCGTCGCGTGGTACCGGAGGAGCCTCGACCTTCCGGCCGGAGCCACGTGCTTGTGGTTCGGCGCGGTGGATGAGTCCGCCTGGGTCTACCTCGACGGCGCGCTCATCGGGGCCCACGATGAGGGCGAGTCGGGCTGGGACCGCCGTTTCCGCATCGACCTCCCGCCCGACACCCTTCCGGGCAAGCATCTCCTCTCCATCAAGGTCCTCGACCGCGCCCTCAAGGGCGGCGTGTGGAAGGCCGTGAAGACCGCCCGCCCGAAGCCCTGAGCTGCAGCCGCGCCCCCTCACGCGACCCTCGGGCCTGATCTCACCGGTCGGGCTCGGGTCGCTTCGGCGGCTTGGCGAGGCGTTGGCGACACAACTGTTACATCCCGTTTCCGCCACTCAGGTAACAGAGCACCAGGCGGACGCGCACGGGGAGGCCGGAAGCATGGCAACGACCGAGCCGTTCAAGGAGTGCACGGCCTGCGGGACCCACTGGGGGGACTACCGGGAGTTCGTCATCGACCGCGAGCTGCGCGTCGAGGGCTTCCAGGCCAGCCACGTCGCCCCCGAGTATGACCTGATCCTCGTGACGCACCGCTGCGGCACGACGCTGGCCGTCTGGGCCGATGCGCTCCGCGTGCTGGCCGATGAGCCGGCCGGAGCGGCCCCGGAGCCGTATGTTCCGGAGGCCCGTCCGGCGTGGGTGGCTCCGGTGCTCGCTTGCCTCCGCCGCCACGAGCTCCCCCAAGGCGCGCGGCTCTCGTAGGCCGCGACTCCGGTCCCAACCTCGCCCTCCCGCCTCCGTCAGCTCCCGATCCACCCCAGCAGCCACGTGAGTCCCAGGATGCTGACCGCGAAGAGGAACGCGACGATGAAGCCGCCCCAGTGCACGAGCTTCGGGTGGTCGCGCTCCCACGGGTGGGGCTCGGTGTTGCCCACGTAGACCGGCTCGATGCCGGCCTCGGTGAGCTTCGCCTCCTCCCCGACCGGGGTGCTGATGAGGAGATGGAAGCGGTCGAGCAGTTCCTTCGGCTGCGGGCGGGTCAGCAGGCTGCCGATGACGATGGCGATGAAGCCGGGCGCCAGGTAAGACACCGCCAGCATGTGCGCATCCTTCGGCGCGCTGTACATGCCGAGCCACGGTACGCCGGGCAGCAGGCTCTTGTGCAGCACATCCCCGAACTTCCCGAGCAGCAGGAAGATCGGCGCCATCACCAGGAACGAGCACCACGCCCCCGCCGTGGTCGTCCGCCGCCAGATCACGCCGACCCACATGAGCAGGCCCGTCAGCGTTGCCAGCAGCAGAAACGCCGACAGCCCCTCGACCACCGACTTGAACACGAAGGCGAACAGGATCCCCAGCGCCACGACGATCAGCCCGGCGAACCGCCCGACCTTCAGCATTCGCGCATCCGACGCGTCGGCGACCAGGTAGCGTTTGTAGATGTTCCGGGTGAACAGCGCGGAGCCGGCCACCATCAGGGCGCTGAGCGTGGACATCTGCGCGGCGAGGATCGCGGCGAACATCAGCCCGCTGAACCCGGGCGGCAGCAGCACGCGGATGGCGGTCGGGAAGGCGAGCTCCCGGCCCTCGCGCTGCGCGGCCGGCGACTGACTCGCCGCCTCCGGGATGTCGGCGGCCAGCTCGGCCGCGTCCGGGGGCAGCGTGACCCCCTGCGGGAAGGCCGCGCTCATGCGCGCCGTGTCCTCCGGCGGCAGTTGCCCCGCGACCGCGAGGCCCAGCACCAGGAGGCCCGTGAGCGTCCAGCCCATCGCGCAGAAGCGCTTCACGAAGTTCCCGTACGTGAACCCGACCCGACCCTCGAACTCCGTCTTGCCCGCCGAGCAGACCTCCATGATGTGCGGCTGCGCGACGATCCCGATGATCGTCACGACCGACATGATGATGATGAAGGAGAGGGTCGTCTCCTCGGGCGCGTGCAGGCTGAACTGCGCGGCCGGGACCAGCTCGTGCAGCCTCCCGAAGCCCCCCAGCCGCATCAGCCCGAAGGGCACCAGCAGCAGCGACATCACCACGATCAGCACGCCCTGGATCGACTCGGTGACGATGGTCGCCATCAGCCCGCCGAAGTACGAGTAGGCCACGAACACCAGCGTCATCCCGGCGATCGCCATCCAGTCGGGGATGGCGCCGCCCGACACGCCGTCGGCGATGGTCGCCGTTGCCCGCAGCATCATCCCCGTGTTCACCGCGAAGGTCAGGATTCCCAGCAGCGTGTAGAGCATGGAGAAGCGACTGCTGAAGCGCTCCTCGAAGAAGTCGGCGGTGGTCAGGTAGCGCGAGCGACGAAAGAGGGGGGCGACGATCCAGTAGATGGGCGTCGCGAAGAGGTAGCAGAACGTCCACCAGATGCCCGACAGCCCGCGCTGCAGCGCCGATCCCGTCACGCCGACCGGATCATCCGCATGGGTGCCGGTGCCCAGCGCGTGCATTGCCATCATGAACTTGCTGAACTTCCGACCGCCCGCGAAGTAATCGCCCGAGCTCTTGATCTTCGCGGCCTGCCAGATCCCAAGCGCCGCTATGCCGAGAAGGTAGACGACAACGACGATGACATCCACCGGCTCCATGGGCCAAACCCCTTGCGCATCGGCTGAGGTCCAGACGCGCCGGGTGGTTCGCCCCAGGCCGCCCGAGGGCCTGCGCGGGGGGGAC
>VGFB01000322.1 GCA_016869015.1 Armatimonadota bacterium | reverse complement strand
GGCGCGCTGGACGCGAGCCAACTGCGCGTGGCGATCGTCGTGGTGGACGCGTGGAGCGCCCTGCTGGACGAGGAGGAGAACGGGCAGTTCAGCCTCGGGGACGTGTTGTTCCTGAAGTAGCGGCCCGCCAACGCCCCCGCTAGCGCCTTGTCCGCCATGACTCCTTGGGTCGTTCTCGCGTCCAGGAGGACAGGCATTCCTGCCTGTCCTCCCGGGAACCCAACGAATGACGCTTGACAGAGCACTAGGGCGCGCCACAGGTCTGGCAGATCGTGGCGAGGGTCTGGCGCACGTCCGCCTCGTACTGAAGGTAACGCCGGCAGCTCGCCTGGTTCAGCTCCTTGAGGAGCTGGGCCATCGTCTCCGCCGTCTCCGGGTCTGCATCGACGGCCGCCGCGAGAGCCTCGTCGCAAGCTGCCATCAACTCGTTCACGTCGGTGAGGTAGGCGCGGCGCGCCTCCCCAATGACGAAGGCCGCCTCGGCCAGGCGCTCGGAGTCCTCCCCGACCCGGCCCGTGAGGTCCGGCAGCGTCGGCTGCACCAGGGGAGCGCCGTCATCCCCGATCATCCCCGCCATCGCCTGCGACGCCCGCTGCTGAGCCGTCGCCAGTGCCTGCAGCCCGGTCTGCAGGCCCGCCGGCCCGCTCTGCTGGCCCGCCTGATATGCCTGCGTGGCGCCGTTGGTCCACCCGTTATAGGCCTGGGCCAGCGCCTGCTGGTACTTCGCGATCGCCTGGGAGATGTCGATCAGGTACTGTTGTCGCGCGACGGGGGCCGCGTCCTTGTCCGCCCTCGAGAGAGCAGCCGACGCAAGCGCCAGGTCGACGGCCAACGCTCTCAGCGCGAGGTTCGTGTCCAACTGCGCCCGATCCCCCACCAGGTCCAGCGACGCAGTGAGGGTAAGCTGGTGCTTCGGCACGATGCGCTGCAGCGGCACGACCACCGCCGCGAGATCGTCGCCCAGACCGTCTACGATCTCCTGCTCCGTCACCGCATGGGCCGGCGCCCACAGCCAGCCGAGAGCCATCACTGAGAGAAGCCAACGCGCCATCTCGGATCACCTCACCCGGCGAGCTACGCCACGCTGCATCGGATAGTCTACTGCTCATCAACACGCGAGGCAATGCGATCAATGCACGACCGGGTAAAGGTCGTGGGTCGAATCCGTAACGGTCTGCGAGCGGGTGTGACCGAGATTACAGAAGGGGGCCGGGGTGTGCCCGGCGTATCTGGAGTAGCTTGTCCACCATTTCCACAAGACCGGATGCGCCTGGCCCGGTCTCAGAGCCTGCGGGCGAAGCCGGGGTGGGTCCATCCCGAGGCAACTGGGCGGCTCACGAGCCGCCCCGACAACGACGCCGCCGCGGAGACGCGAAGTAGGGGCGCAGCGTGCTGCGCCCAGGGGCCGGCTTCTCTCATGCCGTCTCAGGGAACCTGAGGGCCGGGCGAGGCGTCGGAGGCTTTGTGGGGACAGCGACACTCCGCTGGGCCCGCGGGCCAGGTTGCCGGCGCGGTCCTCGTTGCATGGCCGCTGCCCGCCGCCACGTCATGAGCCACAGACAAAGCGAGGAGAGACCATGAGGGGCGCACCCGCCGTCATCGTGATCATCGCGAGCCTGGGACTGGTGGTTGCTCCGGCCTTGACGACGGCGACTTCGGCGGCCGCGCAGCGCCCCGGAGCCCCGGGCCTGACCGCGAAGGACCGTCCCAACGACCAGGGCAAGGTCATCATCCTGACCATCACCGCCTCCCCCGACGACGGCGCGGGCGCGGATGACGTACTGCGCTACGAGATCCAGCGCCGTAACGCCGCGGGCCAGTTCGAGTTCCTGCGCAACGTCCCGGCCAAGAACGCGCCGCAGTACGTCGTCTACGACTCGGTCGACCTGAAGAAGAAGCGGTACGACTACCGGGCTCGGGCCTACGACGGCGCGCTCTACTCCCCGTGGGTCACGTCCTCGGCGACGGGCCGTGACAACGTGGCCCCTCGCCCGCCGCGCAGCTTCCAGGCGGTCGACGTTCCGGGCGACCAGGGCGGGCAGCTGCGGGTCAGCTTCCGCAACTCCCTCGATGACGGCAGCGGCGCGGACGACGTGCGGACCTACCGGGTGCATCGTCGGCCGGCCGGCGGCTCCTTCCAGCCCCTGCGCATCATCCGGGCCACCGACAGCCCGACGTATGAGTTCGTCGACTTCGGGCTCCTGGCAGGTACGACCTACTTCTATCGAGTCCTGTGTTGGGATGGGCGGAACACCTCGACCCCGGTCGTCTGCAGCGGCACGACGGTTGACAACAAGCCGCCCGGCGCCCCGAGCGGCCTGCAGGTCACGGATCGACCCAACGACAACGGCGACGGGCTGATCCTCACCTGGAACCGGTCCTCGGATGACGGGGCCAAGAAGGACGACGTGCAGGAGTACCAGATCTTCCGCAATCCCGGCCCCGAGAGCGCGCAGACGCTGGGCTTCCTGGCGCGGGTGCCGGCGACCGACTCGCCCTCGTATCAGTACACCGACACCGGACTGACGCCGCGTCGGAAGTACACCTACATCGTGCGCGCCTTCGACGGGCGCAACCTCTCGCCCGCCGTCTCCGGCTGGGGCATCCCCACCGATGACCTCCCTCCGCGCCGTCCCTGGAGCGTGGTGGTCACCGATGTGCCCAACGACAACGGCGGGGCACTCCAGGTCGCCTTCCGCGGCTCACCCGACGACGGCGGCGGGGCCGATGACGTGGTGCGGTATGAGGTCGCGCGGAAGAAGGTGGGGGGCGCCTACGCTCCGCTGCGCAACGTTCAGGCGACCGACTCGCAGACCTATCAGTTCACGGACAGCGGTCTGACGGCCGGCGTGGACTACGTGTACGCCATACGAGCCTATGACGGGACGTGGTACTCGTCGGAGGCCACTGGGCGAGGCAAGACGGTCGACAACACGCCGCCGGCACGGCCCACGAACTTCGTGGCGGTTGCGGCACCCAATACCGTCGGCGCCGCGGACATCAGCTTCGCGGCCTCCGTGGACGACACGAAGGCCCACCCGGAGGTGACCGGTTACGAGGTCTTCCGCCGGCGCGTGGGGCAGAACTGGCCCACCAGCCCGGTCCGCACCGTGACCGCCCGGCAGGTGGCCACGTACGCGTTCCGCGACACGGGCCTGGCGGTCGGGCAGCGGTACACGTACCGCGCCCGCGCCAAGGCGGCCACGGGCGTTTCGGGCTGGACGCCGGCCCAGACCATCACCGCCGCCGACAACCGCAAGCCCCGGCCGCCCCGTCAGCTCGTGGCGCAGGACCGTCCGGACGATACCGGCCAGGCGGTGCTCCTCACGTGGCTCCGCTCGGCGGACGACGGCCTCAACCGCGACATCGTGGCCCGGTATCTGGTCTATCGGAAGCTGACGTCGGTCTTCGAGACACCGACGACGCTGGTGGCCTCGCTCCCGGCCACGGACGCGCCGAGCTATCGGCTGACCGACACGGGCGGGGAACTCATGAACCTCCGCTCGTACACCTACTGGGTCGTCGCGCGGACGGCCGCCGGCGTGACGTCGGACCCCTCCAATGAGGCCGAGGCGGTGCCGCGCAACGACACGATCCTCGCCGCCCCGACGAACCTCACGGCGGCCGATCGGCCGGGCGGCGGCAATGCGATCGATCTGGTCTGGGAGCGCTCCTCCAGCGAGGACGGCGGAATCACGCCGCCGCCGCCGCCGTTCTCGGTCGGCACTACGGACAGCACAACCGCCGCCGAGGGCGACTACGAGGTGTTTCGCCGCCGCGCCACGGGCGCGTGGCCGTCCACCCCGCACATGATCGTGCCCGCCTCCACGGCCGGCGATCCGTTGGCGGTGGTGGACAACCAGGCCACGAACGGGGTGGCGTACCAGTACATGGTCCGCTATCGGGTTCAGACCTCGATCTCGCCGTTCTCCAACGTCGCTCAGGCAACGGCCCAGGACGACTCGGCCTCTGCCGCCGCGGCCGCCTCCGGCCTCAACGTCGCCATCGTGGACGCTCCCACCTCGGCGTCAGCCGGTGCGCCCATCGTGGTGAAGGTCAGCGTCAACGGCGAGGGGCTCTCCACGGTCGGACTGCAGTGGCGGGTGAACGAGGGCGCCTGGCAGAGCACTGCCACCCAGACGGGCAAGGACGCCTACGAGGCGACCTTCACCTTGTCTCTCGGCAGCGCGGCGCCCGGCGATCGGATCGACCTCGTGGCCATCGCCTCCGACGCGAGCGGCAGCGTGCTCAGCGAGGAGGCGCAGGTCGAGATCACCCGCTAACCGCCCGCTCCAGCCACAACGCACCCCACGCGCCCGGCCGGTTCGGCCGGGCGCGTGTGCGTGAGAGGCCGGTAGCCCGGAGCAGTCGGCTCCGGACATTCGTTCCAGCCCGGGTTACTCATGAGCTCTTGGGGCTCTGCCCCAAGCCCCGCTGGGGCCACGGGCCCCAGACCCCGAATCTGCGCCGGGGAGGCGCGCTCAGACGACGAGCGCCCCTCCCCGGCGCATAGCCGCCCTTCGGGCGTGGAGAGCGAGCGGTCACAGTGTGTTCCAGGTCCGGCGGCGCCCTCGGGCGAGTTCCGGACTCCGCACGGCTCGACAGGGCCTTGCTGAGCGAACGCACATCCGAGGCCGTGAATAATGTGTTCTAGCCATAAGGGGAGGGCGGGAGGTGAGGGAGATGCCGATCTACGAGTATGAGTGCGAGGCCTGCGGCGAAACGCAAGAGGCCCTTGTCAGCCGGGGGCGGGAGACGCCGCCCTGCCGTAAGTGCGGCGATCGCCGCCTCCGCCGGAAACTCTCGGCCTTCGCGATCGGGACTTCCCGGGACCCCGACGTCTTCTGCGCGAAGCATCCGGACCACTGCACGCAGTGCCCGGCGAAGGCCGAGTTGTGTCCGCTGCCGGAATGAGGGAACGGCGGACGGCGGCCCGGAGACCCCGGCGGAGCGGAACGGCTACGGCGCGGCTCAGGCGAGCCGCAGGCACGGTACGGCAGCGGCCACTACCACGGCGCTACGGCGATGTCACTCGGATCTCGTAGCCGCTCGTGCCGCCGGACCAGCCGTAGACCCGGATGAAGTGCTCACCCGTCTCGGCGGCCGTGAAGAAGATGTCGGCGTCCCCCGTGCCCGTGTTCTTGCTGACGAACTCCGAGGAGGTGTTCTCGTAGACGAACAGGTCGGAGTCGCCCGACGTCTGCGTCATGCGCACCGTGTAGTCCTGGCCGTTCACGGCGACGAAGGTCCACCAGTCGCTGGCGTACTGCACGACCTCATCGTAGATTGCGCCGGCCCCGACGGTCAGCGCGACGGTCCGGAACGACTCGACCCGGAAGTGCTTCGTGCCGGGGGATGAGTTGACACCGTAGACCGCGACGATGGCCGCCGGGAAGTAGTTGGTGTCAGCGACCACGAGCGGAACCCAGTCGGGGGCGTACCCGCCGCCGCCGAGGGTCCCAGCCGAGGTAGGGGTCCGTCGGCTCGACCCCAGACAGGCGGCTCCGTCGTGATAGGCGGAGGCCTCCAGCAGATACAGGTC
>VGFB01000321.1 GCA_016869015.1 Armatimonadota bacterium | reverse complement strand
TCCCACCCCCACCGACTTCCGGCGCGGTTGAACCGCTTGCTCCCCTCACGGACGACAGCGATCCGCGCCCCTTCGGGAGAGAACGCCGCATCGTAGACCCGCTCGGCATCCGTGACCCGCCACGACCTCGTCGCCCCACAGTACCCCGTCGCCGTCAGGGCCGATAGACCCACAACCAGTGCTGCCCGAACCACCCAACGCACCCGGATCGCCCCCTCTTCCGTCCGTCGGGGCCGACCGACACGAGCGACCCCGGCGCGTGATCTCGCCGGGGTCCCACTTCGCGGGTCGCAGCCAGCCTTCCTGCTGCTACTTCCGGTAGACTCGCACAACGGTCGGTCGGGACTGCCGGTCGCCTTCGACGGTCCAGCACTGGATGTCGTAGTAGAGGGCCTTGGGGGGAAAGGCGCGGTTCGAGGGCAGCGCGATCCGGTGGCTGAACTCGCCGCTGGCGTCCACGTCGTGCACGATGCCCGGGACCTCGGACACGACCTCCTTCGTGTCGCGCCGATGCACGTAGGTGACGATGCGGATGGCGGTCCGGGGTGTCGTGCGACCAACCACGTCGACCGCCGGGCCGACCACCGCTCCGGCTCGGGGGGCGGAGATCGTGGGCACCGCGAGGGCTCGAAGGGTGGGGCCCAGCGGCGGGAGGCCACCGGAGGCGGCGCTGATTGCGACGGTTCGCGTCTCGGCCACCCAGCCGACCTTCGCCCCGGTGGCCTCGGCGACGAACCGCAGCGGGACGTAGGTGTGCCCGCCCTTGATCTGCGCGGGAACCGCGAGCGGAACCGCGCGGCCGTTGACCGAGGCCGTCGTGCTGCCGATGGTCAGCAGGATCACCGCCTGCGCGCGCTGGGCGCGGATGGTGCGCGTCGCGGCGTTCCACTCGACGTCGGCTCCCAGCGCCTCGAAGATGTCGCGCACCGCAACCAGCACCCGACCGTCCTGCTCGATCGGCGGCGCGGAGGTCGGCAACGGCCGTCCGTTGTACACCACGCCAATTCCCTGCGCGATGCACGGCAGCGTGGTCAACAAGAGCATTCCGAGCATCTGGGTGCCCCCGGGGAGCCGCGGGGTGTGGCTCAGTAGCTTACCTGAGTCCTGTGGTGAGCAGTGATACCCGATATACGGAGCTGCGCGCTGTGATGTACAGCACGTGGTTGTCCGGCCCGCCGAACGTGCAGTTCGCCGGAACCTCCGGCACCGCGATCGTGCCCAGGTGGGTCCCGTCCGGCGCGACCACCCATACGCCGCCCCCGCCGGTGCAGTAGATGTTGCCGTCGGCGTCCAGCGTCATCCCGTCCGGCACCCCCGGCGCATCGGTCCGCATGTCGACGAAGTCCCGACCCTCCGCGGTCGAGCCGTCCGCCTGGAGCGTGTAGGCGCGGATCTTGCGCTCCTCCGAGTCCGCGACGTAGAGCGTCCGGCCATCCGGGCTGATGAAGATCCCGTTCGGCCGCGTCATGTCGTCGATGACCCGCTGCAGCGTCCCGTCCGGCGCCAGACGGTAGACCCCTTCACAGTCCTGCTCCTGCGGGCGTCCCTCCAGGCCATACCACGGGTCGGTGAAGTAGAGCGCTCCATCCGCCGTGAGGATGCAGTCGTTCGGGCTGTTGAGTCTCCTCCCGGCGTAGGAATCGGCCAGCACCGTGACCGCGCCCTCCGGCGTGATCCGCGCGACGTTGCGCTCCCAGTGCCGGCAGGCGATGAGCGTGCCGTCGGTATCGAACATCGTGCCGTTGGACTTGCCGCTGGGCTTCAGGAACACGCTGACCTCGCCCGCCTCCGTCACCCGGTAGATCGTGTCGGCCGGGATGTCGGAGAAGTACAGCGCGCCATGCCCCCACGCCGGCCCCTCGGTGAACTGAAACCCCGTCGCTACCCGCTCCACCTGCGCGCCCGCAGGCACGATCGCCTTCAGCCCGTCACCTGCCGGTTGCATCAAGCTCCCTCCCGTCAAGGCCATGATCGCCATCGCCGCGTCGAGTCCGAGCACAGTTCGCACTCCCGGAAAGCCGTTCTCCGCAACTCCCTGGCTCCGCGCCGTTACCCCATCGCCGCCCGGATCTCGCCCAGGACCCTCGGCACGGCCGTCTTCGGGTCCTCGGCCGCCTCGTACTCCAGCGAGAGGTACCCGCTGAAGCCGGCCTCTCGCAGCAGGGCCACGAGGCGGGCGTAGTCCGCGGGCTCGGCAGGCTTGCCCTGAGCCTGCATCGCGGTCTTGACGTGCACGTTCACCGCGTAGGGCGCAACGCGCGCCAGCTCCGCATACGGGTCCGGCCCGTGGAAGTTGCCGGTGTCCAGGTTCGCCCCGACCCACTGCGAGTCCACGCCCTGCAGGATCGCCAGCACGCCGTCGGCGGTGGCGGTGACGCCCCCATGGTTCTCGAGCGCGAGGTAGATGCCCCGCGCCGCCGCGAGGGGTTCGGCCTCACGCAGCGTCTCGATGGCCCAGGTAGTGGCCTGCTCGACGGAAGTGTCCTTCGGCACGGCGCCGCCGAACACGCGGATGCAGGGGGCGCCCATCTCAACGGCCAGGTCCACCCATCGCCCCACGATGCTGACCTGCTTCGCCCGTTCCTCTCCGGGCGGGACGGCAAAGGCGTTGCCGACGGCCGTGGCCGACACGTCCAGCCCGGCCAGGAAGCAGGCGCGACGCAGCCGATGGCAGTACTCGGGGGTCTGGGCGTCGAAGTAGTAGCTGGTGAGCTCCACGCCGTCCAGTCCCCACTCCACGCCGAGGGCAATGAAGTCCTCCAGCGACA
Organism: Armatimonadota bacterium; assembly: GCA_016869015.1. Taxonomy (GTDB): domain Bacteria; phylum Armatimonadota; class Zipacnadia; order Zipacnadales; family VGFC01; genus VGFC01. Next base: position 2,783 of record VGFB01000321.1, on the reverse strand, counting down.
GCGCCCGGCCCGGCCCCAAGAGGTACTGGCGGAAGGAGTAGGCGCAGCAGCTCAGCCTCAGGCGGGACGGCGTCTTGCGGGCGAGGGGCTCAACGGCGTCCCCCGACCCGGCCAGCAGCACTCCGGCCCCAAGCAGCCCTCCGTGGGTCACGAAGCGGCGTCGGTTCATGGCTGGCAGGCACTCCTCAGTCGTGCGCTGGTTGCCGCAGCGACTACCCGGCGGAGAGGTAGTCCGAGTACCAGGCCCAGCTCGTCCGCAGGCCGTCGCGTCGCGACGTGCACGCGCGCCACCCCAGGGCTGCGGTGGCGTGGGAGGCGTCGATGTACTGGCGGCTGATCTCGCCGGCGGCCTGCCCCTGCACGTCGGGCTCCAGGTCTGTCCGTCCCGAGGCCTCGACGATCTCCCGCGAGATCTGTAGCACGCTTACCGGCTCGCCCGTCCCGAAGTTCATGGCCTCGCCGACGAGCTCGCCCCGTAGGACGGCCTCCGCCAGGCGCACGTAGCCCGCGACGGCGTCGGCGATGTACAGGTAGTCCCGCACGGGCGAGCCGTCGCTGCGGATCACGGGTCGTCGGCGCTCGAAGAGGTCCCGCATCACCGAGGGCACCATCCGGCTGAAGTTCAGGTCGCCCGGTCCGTAGATGTTCGCGCAGCGCGTCACGGCCGTCGGCAGCCCGAAGCTCCGCGCGTAGCAGCGGGCCAACACATCGGTACAGACCTTCGAGGCGTCGTAGGGGTTGAGCCCGTTCAGCGAGTGCCTCTCGGTGTAGGGGAGCTCACGCTGCTCTCCGTAGGCCTTGTCGCTGCTGGCGACGACCACGGCCTGCAGGTCGCCGCGGCCCTCGCGCCAGGCCCGCCGGCACTCCTCCAGCAGCACGTACGTCCCGCGCACGTTCGACTCGAAGGTGGGCAAGGGCGAGCGACTGGCCGCGCCCACGATGGCCTGCGCCGCGAGATGGAACACCACCTGAACGGCGTGGTCGCTTAGAACCCGCTCCACCGTTGCGGCTTCCACGATGCTGCCGCAGGCGACCGTCAGGCGCTCCTCCAGGCCGGCGAGGGCGAGGTAGGACTCGGCCGGGCGCTCGACGGCCAGTGTCACGCACTCGGCGCCCGCCGCGAGGAGCCCCTCGGCGATGTGGGAGGCCACGAAGCCGTAGCCCCCGGTGATCAGAACTCGCTTACCTTGCCAGGTCGGAGCATTCATACCCGTCTCGCGCCTCGGGTTCCGCCGTCACCACGTCTGCCAGGGGGGCGGGCCGGCCTGGCAGAGGCTGTCCAGCGTCGTGTAGTCCTTATCCGTGTCGATGCACGCCCAGAAGCCCTCATGGCGGTACGCCGCCAGCTCGCCTGCCGCGGCGAGGCGCGGGAAGCAGTCGGGCTCGAGCTCATCCCCGGGCTGCAGCCAGTCGAAGATGCGCCGCTCGAAGACGAAGAAGCCCCCGTTGATCCAGCCGGGCAGCCGGGGCTTCTCCTCCAGGCCGCGCACGGAGCCGTCTTCGCCCACGTCGACGTGGCCGAACTGGGAGTGGGCGCGGACCGCCGTGATCGTCGCGGCCTTCCCGTGCTGCCGATGACAGGCGAGGAGAGCGTTCAGGTTGATGTCGGCGAGGCCGTCGCCGTAGGTACACAGGAACGTGTCGCCCTCGAGGAGCTTCGCCACCCGGCGCAGGCGCTCGCCCTTGCCAGTGTCGACCCCGGTGCGCACGAACTTCACGCAGATGGGGTCGGGTTGGCCTGAGAGGTACCGCGTGTGGCGCTCTTCTCCGTCCATGGTGAGCACGAAGTCGGAGTCCAGGTGTGGTGGGCGCTCGAGGAAGTGGCGCGCGATCTCACTGCCGCGGTAGCCGAGGGGGAGGATGAAGTCTCGGTGCCCGGCGGCGCGGAAGATGTCGATCACGTGGGAGACGATCGGGCGCCCGCCCAGTTCGTACAGCACCTTGGGCAGGGCGCGCTCGTGCGCGCTCATCCGCGTGCCGCGCCCACCGACGAAGATGACGACCTCCATGGGGCTCTCTCCTTCCAAGGCCAGCGGCCAGCGCGCTACAGCCACGCCGGCAAGTGGACCGGACCGCGCACCCCCACCTCCGCCAGCGCCGCCGCCATCAGGAGGGTCAGCACCGCCCCCGCGGCGGCCTGCGCCCACAGCGCGCCTCTCGCTCCTCCCAGGCGCTCGCCGATCAGGTGCAGACCGGCTGCGAACAGGCACGCCACCGGGCCGAGCGCGGGGTACAGGTAGCGCGCCTGGGCCTGGAAGAAGGTCAGGTTGAAGCTCACGAACTGCAGCCCGACCAGTATAACGGCCAGGGCCAGAAGTGACCAGACGAACTTCGTCTCGCGATTCGACGCGCGCAGGCGCCCGCCGGCGCGGAGGCACCCCGCGAGGCTCGCCAGCGTTGCGAGCGTGCCCAGCAGGTAGTACCAGCCCCGCATGAAGACCATCGCCTGCCCGAACACGCCCCAGAAGCTGACGTAGGTCCACGTGAACACCAGCCGCCAGTAGCCCGCGACCGAGAGGCCCTTGGCGTAGAAGAACTCGGGGCCGGGGCGGTCCTTCCCGAAGGTCTCCACAAACGTGCGTGCTACCAGAGGGTCCCCCGGGTAGTGGCTCAGGTTGTGCGCGATCCACGGCGCCCAGAGCAGGAGCGCCGGCCCCAGCGCCACGACCAGTCCTGCGCGGAAACGCCGCCACGGGGAGGGTTGGGAGGCCCAGGGGGAGGCGCAGAACGCCACGGCGGCCGCCACGACGGGCAGCAGGAACAGACAGGAGGTCTTGGTCAGC
>VGFB01000320.1 GCA_016869015.1 Armatimonadota bacterium | reverse complement strand
AACCAGCGGCCGCAAGGGCCGATCGGGCTTCGGGAAGAGGGCTGTTGCGGCCCCGTTGAGCGCGGCGACGACGACGGCGGCCTCCGGGCCGCAGTGCAGCAGCGTCCAGAACACTACGACGAAGCCCACGGACAGCGCCGCGTGTCTGGAGGCGCGCACCGTGCGCAGACCCACAAGGAAGGCCACGACACCGGCTGCGACCATCTCCGGGCCGTGCAACGTGCTCCCGTGCCAGCTGTTCGCCAGCAGGAGGGCGCCGGCGGCTCCCGCCGTCAGAACGACACAGATAAGAGCCGGCACGGGAACGGACTTCACTCGTCGCCCCCTGCGGTCCGCCAAACGAGTCGTACCATCGCCGAGCGCGAGGCCTGTCCTTGGCCCCGATGCTGATGATGGTCTGAGCCGGTACTGAGCGCATTGTAGTTCATCGACGTATCCGCAGCTTGTCGGAGACCCTAACGGCGCGCAAAACTCCGCGCAAGACTGATTGCGCTTCACATGTGGGGCTAACATGTGTAGCCTGGAAATGGGCTCGCGCTCGTGCAACGTCGCGTTGCGTTACTGCAACGTTTTGCCGGGACCGTCCGCGCGTGCCCCCGCCGCGACGCCGCGTGTGGTAAGTACCCGAGGCGCCATCAACGACGATGGCACCGCGGCGCACGAGCGCGAGGCAGCGCCGGCCGGGGAACTTCAGAGGTGGGCGCAGCCTCGGCTGTGAGGAGAGAACGGTCATGCATCTCCGTGATCTGCCGCGACCAGCGAGGCTGCTGGTGGTCGGCACCGCCGCGACCGGGGTGGCAGCCCTGGCCGCATGCCTCTTCCTGCCTCCCGCCCAGGATGTCGTGTCCGCGACGATCTTCCTCGTGCTTGCCTTCGTGGTGGCCTGGAAGCGGGTCAAGATCCACGTCGCCAGCATCTCCCTGGGGTTCGTAGTGGTCCTCGCAGCGCTGTTCCACTGCGGCACGTTGGTGGCCGTCGCAGCGGCGGTCATCAACACCCTGGCGTGCTTCCTGGTTCGCGATCCCGGTGAGGCCAAGCCAAACGGCGTGGTTATCGTGTACAACGCCTCCGCACTGGCCGTGGCGGCGTTTGCGGCCGGCGGTGCGCACGGTTGGGTCGGGCCCGCGGCCGAGGGGATGGGCCTACCATGGCCGGAGCTCTGGGGCGGAGCGGCCGCGGTGGTCGCCTACCACGGCCTGTCGGTCGCGTCGCTTGGGCTGATCACCACTCTGTGTCGCTCGGAGCTGGACATCCGCCGGTGGTGGCGAGAACTGCTGGCCACGGCGCCTGCCTACTTCGCCGGGGGCGCCATGGCCCTGGCTCTCGACCAGGCCCTGGTCTACACCGGGCGCTGGGCGTTTGTCGTCGGCCTGCCGTTCGCCTACCTGATCCACTCCGCGTATCGCACCCAGGCCGAGAGCGTGCGCAAGGAGCTGCGCCTGCTCCGCGAGCGAGCCGAGTCGGGCGAGAAGATGGCGCACCTGTACCTGTCCGTGGTCGAGGTGCTGTCGAACGCGATCGACGTGAAGGACCATGGGACGCTGCAGCACGTTCAACGCGTGCACAGCCTGGCCCGGGCCGTGGCCGAGGGCCTGGGGCTGATGGGCGACGAGCTCGAGGCGGTGAAGATCGGGGCCGTGCTCCACGACATCGGCAAGCTCGCGGTGCCCGACCACATCCTGCACAAGCCCGGGCGGCTGACCGACGCGGAGTTCCGCATGGTTCAGCAGCACGCCGCGGCCGGCGAGGCCATTCTGCGGCCCATCGACTTCGGGGTGCCGGTCGCCAACATCATCCGACACCATCACGAGAAGCTCGACGGCACCGGCTATCCCGACGGGTTGGCGGGCGATGAGATCGCTCCGGGCGCGCGAATCCTGGCGGTCATCGATGTCTACGACGCTCTCGTGTCGGATCGCCCCTATCGCAAGGCGTGGACCAGCGAGATGGCTCTGGAGCAGCTCCGGAAGGAGGCGGGCGCGAGCTTCGATCCGGTGGTCGTCGAGGCACTGGCCGAGGCCCTGGCGGCGGGGGTCGCCGATTCGGTCTCAGACGCCGACGGGACCCCGGCTCTCCTGATCGGGCCTCCCGGGGAGCCGGCGGCGCCGTCGGACACGGATGAGCTGATTGAGAACCGCGTTGCCGAGAAAGCGCGCCACTACGTCCTGCAAGGGCTGGTCGACCTGACCCACGGCCTGCATCGCGCGCTGGCCATCGTAGCTTACGAGCTGGCCCCGTCGGGCGTGGAGATTGACGCTGTGGCCGCCGTTGGTCCGGCGGCCGGGCAGTTCGACCTCTTACGGCTGCCCGTCGCCTGCGGCGTCTCGGGTCGGGCGGCGCGGGAAGGCTCCGTGTCGGTGGGCAGTGCCGCCGGCGAGTTCGCCAGCCTCGCCCGCGCGACGCCCGAAGACCTCGGGGGAGCCGCCGTCACCGCGCTGCCCATCGTCGGCTCCAGCGGTCGGAGTCTCGCCGTTCTCTCGCTCTATCACGCCGATCCCGCGCGCTCCGAGGCCTTCGTATCCGACCCGACCGTGCGGGCGGCCTTGGCCCTGGCTGCGCGGCAGCTGGAGCGTGTCGGTGGCGTGCCTCGCATCCCGGCCGAGCTGCCTCCGTGGCCCGAAGCCCAGGTGTTCCTGGCCGAGACCGCCGGGGGCGCTTGAGAGCGCGCGAGACCCGATCCCTACCCTCCCAGGGCCTGGCCAGTGAGGCTGTCGTACCAGTGCACGAAGCGCTCTCCGTCCACTACCAACTCGGTGGTCTCATCCAAGGGCGTCTTCCGCGCGCCGGGGTGGCAGTAGTGGCGGTTGAGCACGTTGCGCCCTTCGCGGGTGAAGTAGCCCTCGATGATCGCCGTGTGACCATCGTTCAGCGGCCCCTCGATCTGGAATACCCGTAGACACTCGAAGCTCCGCTCGCCGATGCGCACCTCGCATGCGCCGGCCCCGGCGGCCGAGCAGTCCCCGACGCTGTGTGCCTGCCGGAATGACCCATCCGGCCGCCGCACGTAGCGGCCGGCATCCTCGATCTTGCGCGCCATCTCCCCCCACGCCCAATCGAAGCCCTCGTCCAGGTAGGTCTGCACGGATGTGGTCTCGCCCTGGTACAGAATGGCAAGGTACTGGGCCTTCTCCTCAGTGAGGCGACCGAAGATCCGCCGCACGCCGGGCCCCTCCCAGCCCCTCTCGGGCTGCCAGTTCGTGACCTGAGCGTCCACGCACGGGGTCCCGTGCACCCTCGCCTCGCCGACCACTCGCATCTCGGTGTACTCATCCATCTGCCAGCCGGGTGGGGAGTAGTTGGCCCACCGGGCGGACTGCCCGACCTCGGGCACAATCGCCCACCAGCGCAGCTCGGGGCAGTCCACGATGAAGGGGGGGGCCTCGCTCTCGCTGATCGAGATCGCGGGCCGAACAGCCGGAAAGGGCGGCAGTGGCGGCTGCGGCGTTTGTGGACTCATCGGTCTCCTCCCTGCTCTGGTGACGCCCAGAGCCTCGCGAACTTGGGCGCGCGCGTGATGGAGGCGCCGCTTCACGGTGCCCGCAGGACAGCCGCGCGCGGAGGCGATCTCGGCGATGCTGAGACCGGCCAGGTAGAACAGCCGGGCCGCCTCGCCGGGAGGGCCGGGAACGTCTTCCAGGGCCTCCGCCACCGCGGCGGCACGGGCCCGCTCAGGCGCCGGCGCGCGCCCGGCCCGGTTGACCATGCTCTCCAGGACGCCATCGTCCGTGGGCTCGTCCCGTCGGCGGGCCGACTTCAGGAAGTCGCGGCAGCGGTTGCGCGCCACCTGCAGCAGCCAGGCGCGGGCCTGCGTCGGCTCGCGCATCCGCCGCAAGCCCGTCCACGCCGCCAGCAATGTCTCCTGCATCACGTCCTCGACGTCGGGGCCATCGCCGACCCGAAACCGGATCAGAGCGAGGAGCGGGCCCTGGTAGCGCCGCACCAGCGCGACGAAGGCCTCTTCGTCACCGGCCAGGCTCCGGGCGACCAGAACGTCGTCGGGGTGGTCCATCATGCTGCGGCCCTCTGCAAGACAGGGCGACGCGGAGGGGGAGAAGGTTCGGGGGAACGTCGCCGATCCGTGCGGTCGTCGCTCCCCCGTTGCCGAAACCAAGAGGGATCGGGGATGAGACCTACCTTCCGGGCAGCAGGAAGAGCCGTCCCTGCCCCGCGTCCAGCGAGACCTGGAGCCCCTCCATCGCCGGGCTGTCGTCGAGGACCGGGGCCTCGGCGCCCGTCTCCTGGCTGACCTCGGTCACCTGCGTTGCGTCCACGTCGAACTCCACGGTGGGCCACGACGTGTAGTGATTGCTGTAGTTGTTCAGCAGCACCGCCCGGCGGCCGTCGGCGTGGGTGAAGACGCCCAGGAGGAAGTCGCGGTGCTCGTAGTCGAGCTTGGCGATGGGCAGGTCGGCCGGCAGGGCCGCCGGATCGTCCTCCGGCTTGACTCGATGAACGCCGGCGCAGGTGAGCTGCATCAGCGTCGGGCCAAGCGCCTTCACCGCGGCGTTGATGCGCTTCGCCTGTTCGTAGTGGCGCGTCTTCCGGCCGTCCACGCCGATGATCGCCCCGCCCTTGGGGAACTCGCCCCCCTCGGGCGTCCAGTAGCAGAAGTACAGCACACCCTTCGCGCCGTACGCCAGCGAGGTGAAGACCTGCCAGCGCAGATCGGCCTCGGTCGGGTCGAAGTGCGGCCCGTAGGGCATCGTGTTGAAGAAGTTCCAGAAGGGAATGCCCCGCTGCTGTGAGTACTTGCGCATGACCTCCAGGTTCGCGCCGTAGCTCTCTCGGCTGTTCCCGCTCGGCTTCATCACCGGGTAGTGGTCCATCGAGAGCACGTCTACATCCACCTCCTCCACGAACCGCGACACGTGCTCGTCATACGTCTCCGTGCCGAGCTGCTGCTGGTTGGCGTAGTTCGGGAAGAGGTTGATGTAGGCCAGCTTCCCCGGCCGCGCCTTCCGCAACGCATCCACCGACTCCCGCAGCGCCGGGAAGTCCTTCGCATTCGGCTCATCCCGCAGCGCGTAGCCCCAACACGCCGGGCCCTCGGGCAGCTGCTCCGGCGGCAGCCCGCCCGTCCAGAGCAACGCGCCCATCCCGTACTGCTCACAGAGCTCCAGACACCGCTGCATCGTCTCGGGCGTCCGTGAGGCGTTCGCGCCCAGGAAGAGCGTGAAGTTCGCCTCCGCAACCTCCCGATAGCGCTCCTCCATCCGGTCATCCGCCGGCGGGTCCACCCAGAACCCGATCGCAAACCGATCCTGCTCGAAGCGTTGCGCGTTGACGGTCACGGTGAGCACGCCTCCCAGGCACAGCAGAATGGCCGTCGCTCTCATGGGGTCCACTCCCTGATCCGCTCGCCGGTCCGTTGGATGCGCGCGAGCGACGCCTCCGGCGGCGTGGTGTCGGCGAGGCTGAAGATGAGGCCGCGGCCGTCGCCGGCGGCGGCGAGGGCTTCGGTGACGTGCTGCTCGAACTGCGCCTCGGTGAACGAGCCGGGCAGCACGCAGGTGGAGCACAACCCGCCCCAGATCGCGATCCGGTCCCCCCAAGCCT
>VGFB01000319.1 GCA_016869015.1 Armatimonadota bacterium | reverse complement strand
AAGCGGGAAGAATGGAAGAGGGGAAGAACGGCGGAAGACGTCAATGGCGAGGGTCTTGAGAGCCGGCCTGCCGTGCGTCCCGCAAGCGGGACGCACGGCAGGCCGGCTCTCAAGACATGCCTTCTTCGGCGTTCTTCCCCTCTTCCATTCTTCCCGCTTTCGTTACCGTGCCGCTCACGCCGTCAGGGCCATTTGCAGCGTCCACGGCTCTCTTTGCGGGCGGCTGAGCATGGCGTCGGCGGCGGGGTCGTCCAGGAAGCGCTCGGCGGCCGGGTCCCAGCGCAGCCTGCGCCCGAGCAGCATGGCGATGTTGCCGAGGTGCGCGATGCTGATCGTGCGGTGTCCGGTCTCGGCCGGCGCGTAGCAGGCCTGCCGGGACTTGATGCAGTCGACGAAGTTGCGGTACTCCCCGCCCTTGCCGCCGTCCTCGCGCTTCACGATCTCGTTCGGGTGGTAGAGCTGTACGTCGTCCGGGCCGAGCGGCGAGCTCAGGATCTCCTCGCTGCTCGCCTCCAAGGGCGCGCGCCAGCCGTTGAAGCCGGTCCACCCCTCGCTGCCGTGGAAGCGGATCCCGGGCTCCTTCGAGGAGACGTTCATTGTGACCCCGTTGGCGTACCGGTAGTCGAGGCTGAACGCGTAGGCGGTGTTGAAGAGCTCCCCGCGCGGGGGGAACTCGCCCGTGCCCTCCACTTCCACCGGCCCGGTGGCCTCCGTGTCGTTGCCCCACTGCGCGAGGTCGATGAGGTGGGCGCCCCAGTCGGTCAGGCGGCCGCCCGAGTAGTCCAGGTTCCAGCGGAAGCTGCCGTGGCAGCGCGCCGGGATGTACGGCGCCCACGGGGCCTGCCCGAGCCACATGTCGTAGTCGAAGCCCTCGGGGATGGGTTGCGCCTCGCGGTCGTCGAAGTTGTCGCCGCGGCTCTCGTTGCCCGAGGGCAGCGTCACGTCGATGTGCTGGAGCTTGCCGATCCGCCCGTTGCGGACCAGCTCGCAGAGGCGGATGTACGTGTCGATGGAGCGGTTCTCGGAGGCGGTCTGGAAGACGCGGCCCATTCGCGCCACGGTGTCGGCGAGCACGCGCCCCTCCTCGACCGTGAGGGTGAGGGGCTTCTCGCAGATCACGTCCTTCCCGGCGCGCGCCGCCATGATCGCCGGAATCGTGTGCCAGTGGTCAGGGGTGCAGTTCGCGACGGCGTCAATGTCCTCTCGCGCAATCAGCTCGCGGAAGTCGGCGTAAGCCGCGCAGCCCCGGTACTCCCCGCCCAGGGCCTGGCCGTAGTGCGCCTCCACCTTCGCCTTCGCGGTCTCGCGGCGCGCCGCATCCACGTCGCACACCGCCACCCACTGCGCGTCGGGGCAGCGGAACGCCTGGTCGAGGTTCCAGTACGTGCCGTGGTTGCCGCAGCCGATGAGGCCGAGGGTGATGCGCTCGCTGGGCGGGACGGCCCGACGCAGGCCGAGCACCGAGGCAGGCACGATGAGGGGCATGGCGATGGCTCCTCCAGTGTGCAGGAACTCGCGACGCGTGAGAGGGCGCGGGATCACAGGATGACTCCCCCGACGAGCTCCGCGAGGCTGCGGAGCTTGAGGTGTCGACCGTATTCGATCAGCCCGTCGAGCACCTGGTTCGCGGCGCTGGGCGTCACGAAGCTGCCGGTGCCGACCGCGACGGCCGAGGCGCCGGCGAGCATGAACTCCACCGCGTCGGCGCCCGTCAGGATGCCGCCCATGCCGATCAGCGGGACCTCCGGCAGCGCCCGACGGACCTCCCAGACCATGCGGATGGCCACGGGCTTGATGGCGGGACCCGACAGACCGCCCTTCCCGCGCGCCAGGCGAGGACGGCGAGAGAAGATGTCGATCGACATGCCCAGCAGCGTGTTGATGAGTGAGAGGACGTTCGCCCCGCTCTCGACCGCCGCTCGCGCGATCGCCACGATGTCGGTGACGTTGGGGGACAGCTTCACGATGAGCGGCAGCTCGGTGGCCTCCCGCACGGCGCCGACGACGCGGGCGGTCTGCGCGGGGTCCTTCCCGAACTCCATGCCGCCGTGGTCGACGTTCGGGCAGGAGATGTTCGCTTCCACCGCGACGACTCCCGGAGCGTCACCCAATCGGCGGGCCAGCTGCGCGTACTCCTCAACCGTGCCGCCGTTGAGGTTCGCGATCACCGGCACGTCCCGCTCGACCAGCCACGGCAGCTTCTCCGCGATGAAGACCTCGACACCGGGGTTCTCCAGGCCGATGGAGTTCAGCATCCCGCTGGGCGTCTCGCAGATGCGCGGCGGCGGACTGCCCTCGCGGGGCTCCAGCGTCAGCCCCTTCACCACCACGGCCCCCAGGCGGCTGAAGTCCACGAGCCCGTCGTACTCGATGCCGTAGCCGAAGGTGCCCGACGCCGTAACGACGGGCGACCGCAGCTCCAGCGGCCCGAGTACCGTGCGGAGATCGAGAGGCGCCGGGGCGGCCTCGCTCATCGCAGCGCCTCCCAGCCGATCTCCTCCGCGTCGAAGACCGGTCCGTCGCGGCAGACGCGGACGTACCGGTCCGGCTCCCCGGCGGCCGGAATCACGCAGCCCAGGCACGCGCCGACTCCGCAGCCCAGCCAGGCCTCGAAAGACACGTGGCACTCGACGGCGCGGCGCCGGCACACCTCGGCGGTCTTGGCCATCATCGGGCGAGGACCGCACGCCAGGACCACCGGGTCTCGCAGGTCGTCCAGCGCCGTGGGCAGCAGGTCCGTCACGAAGCCGTGATGGCCGAGGGTGCCGTCGTCGGTCGCCGGCAAGAGGCGGTCGCAGGTTTCGGCCAACTCGTCCGCCAGCACGAGCGCGAGCTGCGTCTCGGCCCCGTACAGCGCCACCTTCCTCGCGTGCTCCCGCGCCGTCGCGTAGAACAGGAGCGGAGCCACGCCCACGCCGCCGGCGACCAGCACCACCTCGCGGTCCGGGCGAACGTCGGGGAACCCGCGACCCAGAGGGCCCAGTGCCGGAAGCTCCGCCCCCAACAGCAGCTCGCCGAGCATCGCCGTGCCGCGCCCGATCGTGCGCACCAGCAGGCGCACCGTACCGTCGGCGAGGTTCGTTCCGGCGATGCTGAAGGGGCGGCGCAGGAGGGGACTGGTGCCCACGGGCGTGACGCGCAAGTGGACGAACTGCCCCGGGACGGCATGGGTGGCGATGGTGGGGGCGCGAAAGGTCAGTAGGATGTGGATGGGCGAGAGCCACCGCGCCGTCTGCAGGGCGGCCGCGACGTCCTTGATGGGCGGTGAGCCGGAGGCATCGGGCATGGGTTCGCCATGGCCTCAGAGCTTGCAGTCCGCGAGCGATCCGCCGCGCAGCACATGCTTCACAGCCCGCGCGGTTCGGCCGCGCGCCCGGGCGATCCGTCGCCGCCGGGAGGCGGCCTCGCGACGACCATCATGCAGGGCCTGAACGAGCACGACATGCAGCTGGAGTGTTTCGCTCGGGCCGGTACTACCGAGGCTCCGCTGGCGCTCGAGGCACTTCAAAGGGTCCAGGAAGTCCAGCTCGGCGACCTTGGCCTTCACGCCGAGCTCGGCCAGGAGCTGGGCGACTCGTCTCGCGTCTCCGAGCGTCTTGCGCTCCTCAATGAGACGGCGCACGAGCGAGCCGACGATCTCGTGGCACCGGCGGAAGGGCAGGCCGCGGTCGCTGACGAGCCAGTTGGCCAACTCGGTGGCCGTCGCGAAGTTGGCGCCGGCGAGCTCCGACATCCGCGCAGTCCGCAGCTCCATCGTCTGCACCATCGCCGCGACGGCGCCGAGCGTCTGCTCGGCGAGGTCGAGGCCCGCCCAGAGCGGCGGCTTATCCTGCTGGATGTCGCGGTTGTACCCGCTGATGAGGGCCTTCATCATGGTCAGGCCCTGGATCAGGCAGCCGTACATCTCCCCGGTTCGGGAGCGCGCCAGCTCGGCGAGGCAGGGGTTCTTCTTCTGCGGCATGATGGAGCTGCCCGAGGTCAGCGCATCCGCCAACTCGACCATCCCGAACTCGTACGTCGAGAAGAGCACGAGCTCCTCGCTCATTCGCGAGAGGTGGGCGTGCAGGATCGCCAAGGCGGAGAGGGCTTCCAGGTAGACGTCCCGCGCGCCGACGGCATCCAGCGCGTGGGCCTCGACGCGTGCGAAACCCAGCAGCCGCGCCGTCAGGGCCCGATCCGTGGGGAAGGAGGTTCCGGCCAGAGCGCAGGCGCCGAGCGGACACGCGTCCGCCCGGTCGAAGGCCGCGAGCAGTCGCTGCCCATCCCGCATCAACGCCGCCACGTGCCCCGTCAGCCAGAAGGCCACGCTGATCGGCTGCGCGTGCTGCGTGTGGGTGTAGCCGGGCATCACCGTGCGCTCTTGCCCCGCCGCGCGCGCGAGGAGCGCTTCTTGCAGCCCGGCCAGCGCCTCCAGCACGTCGAGCAAACGGTTCCGCAGGTGCAGGCGCGAATCGGTGACCACCTGGTCGTTGCGGCTGCGGGCGGTGTGGAGCTTGCCGCCGAACTCCGCGCCGGCGCCGCGGATCACGAACTTCTCGAGGTTCATGTGGATGTCTTCGTCGGCCGGGTCCAGGGCCAACGTGCCGGCCTCCACATGGGCGCGCGCCTCCTCCAGGCAGCGCAGGATCGCGCGCACCTCCTCGTCGGTCAGGATGCCCTGCACCCCCAGCATCAGCACGTGAGCCTCGCTGCCCCAGATGTCCTCGGCGGCCATGCGGGCATCCGCGTCGATACTCTGCGAGTAATCCAGGAAGACGGCCTCCGGCTCCGCCGCGAACCGCCCGCCCCACAGCTTCGTGCTCTCGTTTCGCATGGTCTCGGGTCTTCAGTCTCCTTCGGGCTCGGGTCTCAAGACGGCCGTATACGTCATCGCGCTCCTCCTCCGCGGGCCCTGGTCATTCCCCGCCGCCGCGGACGGGGCGCTCGCAGTAGGCGCACACGATGTCGCCCGCGAAGGTGACGAACTCGGGCGCGACGTGGGGCTCGTGGACCGTGACGCAGCGCTCGTTCTCGCAGTGAGCGTCGCCGGCCGTTGCGGCGTCCAGGGGCTTCAGGGGGCGCTCGCTCACCGTCGCCTTCGGCAGATCGTGCAGGCCCAGCAGGGCGGCGATCAGCGCCATCCTGACCGGCACGCCGCCCGCCGCCTGCTCGAAGTAGACGGCGCGGGGGTCGTCGTCGACGGCCGGGTCAATCTCGTCGACCCGGGGTAGGGGATGCATGACGAGCATCGCCTCCGGCGCCTTGGACAGGAGGGCTCGGTCGATGCGATAGGCGCCGCGCACGTCCTCGTGTCCGCCGGGCTCCTCGAACCGCTCCTTCTGGATGCGGGTCACATAGAGCGCGTCGAGGGTGTGCAGCACCTCATCGACGCGATGCACCTCGGGCGGCAGCGAGCCGGCGGCCTCCGCCACACGCTTCAGGAAGGGGCGGGGCATCCCCAGCTGGGGCGGGGCGATGCAGACGACCTCGGCCCCCAACCGCGCCAGGGCGGGGGCCAGGGAGTGCACCGTCCGTCCGTGGCGCAGGTCGCCCAGGAGACCGACCCTCAGGCCCTCGATGCG
>VGFB01000318.1 GCA_016869015.1 Armatimonadota bacterium | reverse complement strand
TACAAGGGGGCTCGTCCCATCCCGGAGCTGCGCGGGCTGTGCCCCATTCGGGTCGACGGGCGCTTCGAGGACTGGGCCAACGTGTCGGTCGAGTACCGCGACACCGCCGGCGACACGTTCCACCGCGACTACCCCGGCTATGGGGGGCTGCACTACCGCAACGACTCGGGCCGCAACGACATCGTCACCTGCAAGGTGGCCGTCGGTCGGGAGAGCTTGTTCTTCTACGCCCAGACGCGCGAGCCGCTCACCCCGCACACCGACCCGAACTGGATGCTGCTGCTCATCGATGCGGACCGCGACTCGGGCACCGGCTGGTACGGCTGCGACTACCTTGCCAACCAGACGGTGGCTGACGAGCAGACCACGACGCTGATGCGCTACTCCGATGGCGCATGGGTCGAGGCGGCGAGGTTAGAGTACCGCTACGCCGGCAACGGGCTCGAAGTGGCCGTTCCCCGCCGACTTCTGGGCCTAATGGGCAACGCGTTCACCTTCGACTTCCACTGGTGCGACAACCCGGCGGGCCTGACCGACCCGATCTCGCTGTGCACCGACGGCGACAGCGCCCCCAACCGTCGCTTCAACTACCGCTGCCTCTGGCGGAGATAGGGTCACTCACCGTACGTGCTCGGCATCCGGTCGCGCGGGCCGATGGAGCGCCAGTGGCCGACCCACTCCAGCGGCTCGCGCGCGTTGAGGTCGACCTCCGCCCAGAAGACCCCGGTCTGACCCGCGTTCGAGGCCAGGATGCGGCCCAACGGGTCGATCACCAGGCTGCTGCCGTCGTAGACGCTCGGGACCATGTAGACCCCGTTATCGCGCGCGCGGACGCGAAACACCGTCTCGCCCTCGGCCATGCCGTCCTTGTCGGGAAACGTGGTGCCCCAGGTCGGGGCGAAGATGATCTCCGCCCCCTTCCGCGTGAAGATCCCCGCCACTTCGGGGAAGAACCAGTCGTAGCAGATCTGGATCGCGATCGTGCCGAAGTCCGTCAAGAACACCGGGTATTCCTCGCCCGGTCGCACGCCGCTGCGCCACTCCTCCCGCGGCAGATGCACCTTCCGGTAGGTTCCCGCGAGCTTGCCCTCGCGGTCCAGCAGCACCGCGGTGTTGTAGAGGTCGGAGCCGCTCCGTTCCATGAGCCCCGCGACCACGTAGAGTCGGTTGCGGCGGGCCGCCTCGCCAAGGCGCTGGGTCGAGGGGCCGGGGATGGGCTCGGAGGTGTCGACGGCGCCCTTGTCGGTGCCGACCATCAGGATCGCCTCCCCCAGGCAAACGATGTCGAGCCCAAGCCGTCCGGCCGCGTCGATCTGCTCGCACCAGAGGTCCAGGTTCTGCTCGGGCGTGCTGTTCGAGGGGCGGAGGTACACGGTCCCCACCTTCACCTTGCGCGCGGAGGGAGGGGTTGTGGGCCGGAGGCTCATCCGCTTCCAGGTGACCGACCCGCCCTGGGGCCAGCGGACCTCCAGCGTCACACGCGCGGCATCCGCGGCGGCCGGAGCGACCATCACGTCACGGAACGCCGCCTGCCTCCCCGACACGAACGGCCCCTGCGCCAGCATCCCGGCCGGGTGTACGAGCTGCTCGTTCGCCAGCCAGTCGACACGCACCGTGACCGCCTGCAGCGGGAAGGCGATCTTGCTCAGCACGCAGCCGGCCTCGACCGCGTACGCCTGCCCGGCGACGATGCCGGAGACCGTCTGTTGCACCCCGCCGGCGGCGAACGGGCGGCGAGGCGCGGTGACCTTCAGCCCCTCCGGCGTAGGAGTCACAGTGCACCGCGCGCCCTCCCAGGGGGGCTGCCAGAGGCTCCAGTCAGCGGGCAGAGCTTCGCCGTCCGGCGCGGTCAGGCGGGGGTTGCGGACCAGCTCCGCCGCCGAGGGCGCTGCTGCGGCCATCAGGACGAGAATGCCGAGAAGGAGGAGCAGGCATGGGCAGGGCATTGTCCGGGGACCCCCTGTGGATGGAATGAGCAGCAGACGGGGGTTCGCCCCGAGGGGCAGGGGGGCCTTGGAGGGTCTGGACGGCCGGAGGGTGTGTATGCCTGCCCGCGCAAGCACGCGCAGCGCCGCCCGCACGGCTGCGCAGATCGCCCGGAGGAGGTCCCCTGCATGGTAAGTGTGCTCGTGGCGATGGCGTGCTCGGTGGTAGCCCAGCCGAACCTACTGGCGAACGGGGGCTTCGAGGAGGTTCGGGACGGCCTCCCGGTTGGCTGGGCCTTCGAGAATTGGAGGATGGGCGGCGTGCCGGGGGTGGGGGGGGGGGGGGGGCGCGCGGGGGGCGCGGCCGCCTCGGTGACGTGCGCCACGGACCAGGAGCGGGGCGCGTGGCGGCAGATCGTCCCGCTCCAGGGACCCCGGTACGTGTACTTCGCGGCATGGTACCGCACGTCGTTTGCCGGGCCGCCCCCGGCCGATGGGAAGGGCGCGGTGGTGCGGTTCCTGTTCTTCCGCGATGCCGCGAAGTGGGACCATCCGTGGATTCCCTCCTTCGGCGCTCCGCCGAGCGAGGACTGGGCGCAGTTCAGCAAGGTGCTGCCCGCCTCCAAGGAGATCACCTCGGTTGGGATCGAGCTGTTCAGTCTCAGCGCGGCGGGCACCGTGCGGTGGGACGATGTGGAGCTGCGCCCGGCGACGGACGAGGAAGCCGCCGCCGCCCGTCGGGAGGAGGCAGCGCGCATGGACCGCGCCCCCGAGCCCGGCGAGACGGGCTACGCTCCGGAGGATGGGACGGTTGCGCCGCTGAACCCGCCGGTGTTCGTGTGGCTGCCGGTGGAGCAGGTCGGCGAGTACGTCCTGCAGTGGAGCCCCGATCCGGCGTTTCCTGAGGCGGCGACGGAGACCGTGCGAAGCAGCCTGACGATCCACGCACCCCGGCATGTCTTCGCCCCGGGCCGCTGGCACTGGCGTTTCGGCTGCGAGCGACCGGCGCCGGTGGAGAGGGTCTGGAGTCGCCCGCGCAGCTTCACCGTGACGGAGGACGCGCCGCGCATGCCCTTCCCGGACGTGGCCGACGTCGTCCGTCGCCTCAGCGCGTACCGGCCGCGCGACTTCCTGGCGCCCGGCGACCTTGAACGCTTCCGCGCTCTGGCCCAGGGCGAGCTGAAGCCCTCGGTCGATGCGATGCGCCGCGACGCCGAGCGGTTCATCGGCCAGGATCTGTTGCCCGAGCCCCCGAGGCTCCCGCCGCCCGGCGACCCCAACCGCGGCGCCGAGTACACGCGCATCTTCCGCGCGACCCGCCCCTTCAACGCCGGGATGGCCGCCTGCGCGCAAGCCTACCTGCTGACCGGCGAGGAGCGGTTCGGGTTGGAGGCGCGCCGGCGGCTGATGCACCTGATGACCTGGGACCCCGAGGGCAGCACCAGCCTCTTCCACCACGATGAGCCCGGCACCGAGTTGGTGCGGCTGTGTCCACGTGTCTACGACTGGATCTACCCGCTGCTGAGCGAGGAGGAGCGGCGGAAGTGCTGCGAGGTGCTCGCCATCCGAATCCCGCAGCTCCACAAGGCCCTGTCGGACATGCGCTTTGAGACACACCCCTATTCCAGTCACCCCATGGACTACTACATCAGCGACCTGACCGAGGCTTGTGTCGCGATGGCGGGGGACCTGCCCGTCGAGGGGATGCTGGAGTACGTGTTGACCCAGCTCTGGAGCCCCTTCTACCCGCCCTTTGGTGGACCGGAGGGCGGGTGGTGCGAGGGGCCGAGCTACTGGCAGTGGAGCACCGCGAGCTTCCTGCGCACGTTCTCCCTGGCGAAGCTGGCGACCGGGTGCGACCTTACGCAGCGCCCGTGGCTCAGGAATACGCCCTACTTCAAGCTGTACTGCAACCCGCCGTACTCGAAGATGTCACCCTTCGGCGACGGGCAGTCGAGCCCGGCCGGCGGCGGCGACACGATGTTCAAGCTGGGGGTGGTGCTGCGCGACCCGTACGCGCTGTGGTTTGCCGAGCAGCAGCAGCGGAAGCCTTGGGGGCTCGAGGAGTTGCTCTTCCGGCGGGAGGGTCTGGAGAGCCGGGCGCCGACCGACTTGCCGCAGGCGCGGTGCTTCCCGGACATCGGGCTGGCGGCCATGCACAGCGATCTGGCGAACGGCGCGCGGAACGTGCACTTCATGTTGCGCAGCAGCCCCTACGGGGCGATCAGCCACGCGTACGCCGACCAGAACGCGTTCATCCTGCACGCCTACGGGGAGCCGCTGGCGATCGCCTCGGGCTACTACCCCTACTACGCCAGCCCGCACCACGCGCAGTGGACGTGGCTTACCAAGGCGTCCAACAGCATCCTTGTCGACAACGAGGGGCAGCAGGCGCGGTCGTGGCTCTCGCGCGGGCGGATCGCGCAGTTTGCGACCACGGACTACGGCCACTATGCGCGGGGAGACGCCCGCTGGGCATACCCCGGGCGGCTCAAACGGTTTGACCGGCACGCCCTCTTCCTGCGCCCGCAGTCCGACGCGGAGGAGGCGGTGGTGGTGATCTACGATGATCTGGAGGCCGAGCAGCCCGCGACCTACCAGTGGTTGCTGCACGCGCTGGACGAGATGCAGATCGACGAGGCAGCTGCCACGGTCACCGTGAGCCGAGGCCAGGCGCACCTGCAGGCGCGATTCCTGACGCCGAGCGGGCTGGCCTTCAGCCAGACGGATCAGTTCACTGTGCCGCCGGAGGCGCCGAACATGCCGAACCAGTGGCACCTGACCGCGAGCACCCGCGGGCCCGCCGCGCGCCAGCGCTTCCTCACGGTGCTGCTGCCCTACCCGGCCGGCGTACAGCCTGCCGACGTCCGCCTCCTCGACGTACCGGGCTGCCTGGCGGCAGAGATCGCTGGTACGGGCCTCACGCACACCGTCCTGTTCCGCACCGAGGCCCCGTCGCGCGCACCGGTGAGCCTGGCCGGCACGCAGACCGACGCCGACGTGTTTGCACTGGCCCGCAGTGCGGACGGCACGACGAAGGCGGTGTTCTCCGCGAGGTGGGAGGCTCAGCGACCATAGCCGAGCCGACCCTCAGGGCAGCGCCTCCACCTTCAGCGTATGCCGGACGGGCACGACCGCCGCGCTGGACGCCTGCGCCAGGGCCCTATCGCGCGCGATGACCGTGGCTGCCACGCGGTCCAGAGCCTCTGCCTCCTCGGGCGCTGCATCCTTGTACTGCGGCAGGCAGTGCAGCAGCACCTTGGTGAGCGGCGTCTCGAACTCCTGTTGCTTGCGGATCTCCGCCTCCACGCGCTGGAAAGCTCCGGAGAACGGGTTGTCCGGAAACGCCGCGGCGAGGTTCACTCCGGTGCTCAGTTCGGCCCCGGTGAACTCCTGCGTCGCCTGCCCCCAGGTCACCCGGTAGCGCCTGGCGGCGTCGGCACCGTTCACCACGAGCCGGAAGCGGTTCAGCTCCTCGTTGAAGGGCAGGAACTCGATGATCCCCCGCGTCGCCCCTGGGGACGCCGGATCGCCGAAGAAGCAGAACGGATAGCGCGCGCTCTCGACTTCGACCATGCCGTCGGCGCAGCTGACAACCGTGTGTCCCTCGGTGGCTTCGGCCCGGTCGACGGCCAGGTCGAGG
>VGFB01000317.1 GCA_016869015.1 Armatimonadota bacterium | reverse complement strand
CCACTGACCCCGGCGATCTCGTGCTGGACCCGACGTGCGGATCGGGGACGACGGCGTATGTGGCGGAGCAGTGGGGGCGAAGGTGGATCACGGTCGACACGAGCCGGGTGGCGTTGGCGCTCGCGCGGACGCGGCTGATGGCGGGGCGGGAAAGGCCTCCTTCTACTACTCCGGAGGCTGGGTCACGGGTCAGAGCATCGTCACAGACGGGCATTGGCATCATCTCGCCGCGGTGTACCGGCGGGAGGGCGGCTGCCGGCTGTACGTGGACGGCCGCTGTGAAGCGACCGGGGACAGCGTGCCGATGATCGCACCGGAGGTCCCGCTGCTCATTGGCGGCATTCAGGTCGGCGACCAGCCGACGGGCACTCTCAGCGGCTCAGTGGACGAGCTGGCGATCTACGACGTCGCCCTGAGCGCCCCCGAAGTGGCGGTGCTCGCCGCCCCATGGGTGAGGCCGCCGGGCGCCGCACAGACGCCTGTTGGGTCTCTGCGTCCCATCGCCGAGAACAAGCCTGAAGGGCCTCCGGACTGCGGCGGCGTCCTGGACACGCCCACCCTCTCCGACCCCAGTCGAGCGGGAAGCGGCTCCCTCTCCCACGCACGCGTGCTGTCCCCGCCCCCCGCTCAGCGCCAACCCGCGGCAACGTGTGTGGGGAGGGCTCCTCCGAGCGTAGGGGGCCGTCCACGCGACGAAGGACGCCCTCGCGTACCCATGGTAGGGGTAGACCCCACTTCTGTGCTCGGAGGCGGTTCCAGGGGCGGTTAGGGGCCTGTAGGCCCAGGTTTCCGGCACTCTGTGTGGGCGGTGGGGGAGGCAGGCGCCCAGAGCGCTACTGACGAAACGCCGCTCCCAGTGTTGACCACTCGGCAGACGAGCCCGGCAATCGTGGTGTGAGGGAGCCCGGGCGGAGTGATGGGAGGCACCAGGATGGCAGTCGCCATCGTGGCGGTAGCGATCGTCGCAACGAGGGGCGTCTGCTGGGGCGCCGAGAAGCCCTTCACCCCTACCGACCGCTACGAGAAGCGAGCGATCGAGGGCTGGACCGTCTTTGTGAACCAGCGGCTGTTGACCGAGCTCCCCGACCTCGGCTCGGAGGCCCTTCGGTTGCTCGACAGCAAGCTCTATGAGATCCGGCGCATGGTTCCGGAACCCGGCTGCCGCGAGCTCCGCGAGGTCCCGGTCTGGCTCGGGGTCGACGACGGTCACGCGCCGTGTGCTGAGTACCACCCCAGCGGCGAGTGGCTGCGCGAGAACGGCTACAACCCCGACAAGGCTCAGGGTGTGGAGATCGGCTGTGCGGAGAAGTTCGTCGAGTGGTCCAAGCAGCAGCCCATGATGGTGCTGCACGAGCTGGCCCATGCCTACCACCACCAGGTCTTGGGGAATGACCATGCGGCCCTGCGCGCAGCCTACGAGGCTGCTCTCGCGAGTGGGAAGTACGAAGCCGTCCTGTGCCACGACGGCAGCACGCGCCGCGCCTACGCGATGAACAACGTCCAGGAGTACTTCGCCGAACTGACGGAGTGCTTCTTTGGGACGAACGACTTCTACCCCTTTGTGCGGGCCGAGTTGAGGGAACACGACCCGGAAGCCCACCGGTTGCTGCAGGAGCTCTGGTCCAATCCGCCCGCGCCCGGGGCTGCTGCCGACGGATGACGGCACAGCTGCGCCAGCCCTACCCGCAGAGACCCACTGACTGCCTCCGCGCTTCCGCGCAGGGGTAGGTCCCACTTGGTGGCCCGCACCTCGATCCATGCCCCTCTGCGGCTGGGGCATGCAGCGGAAAGGGCACTCCGTACAGGCGGTCCGGGGGGAGGGCGGCGGGTCGTTCGGCCATGCGAGTTCCACCTGCTCGGCCCTGCCCCCGCAGCCCGAGCCAGCGCCCATGTGGGCCGCTCCGCCGCTGCTGGGGTCGCCCCGCCGGGTACGTGGACCACCCCACGGACCGGCAGCCCAACCGACCCTTGACACCTGCCTGCGGGCGACCTATACACGACTTACCTGCTCGGCGCTCTGGCCGTCATCCGCCATATGGCCTGAGCGCGACTCATTCATCGGGCGGGGCGAAGGAGGGCGCAATGGGACCCCACGGGATCGCGCGGATCGGCGTCTTCTGGGGATGCCCGTGCCTGTGGCTGCTAACTGCGGTCCCCGTCTGGCTCCAGGCAGCCGAGCCGCTGCCGCCACAGGCGGAGCTGGTCTTCGAGGACCGCTTCGAACGGGCCGAGCTTGGGCCGACCTGGCAGGCCAAGGTAGGTGAATGGACCGTTGAGGACGGGGCCCTGCGCGCGCGAGGTCCTGACGCCTTCATCGTGCTCAACACGAGCGTCGGGACGTCCATGCGTCTGGAGTACACCGCCTGGAGCGACGATCCGTGCGACCTGAGTGCCTGCCTCAACCTCGAAGCCTCCGCCACGCGGCCCTCGGGCGTGTTCTTTCAGTTCGGCGGCATGTACAACCGGAGATCGGCGGTCGTGTGCGGCGGAGCGACGCTCTGGGAGGGGACCGAGCCGCTGATCCAACCGGGCGTGAAGCACCGCATCGTCTGCGAGCGATGGGGCCCCTTTGCGCGCTTCACTGTGGATGGGAGGGTGCTCCTCCACGGTGTGGTTCCGCAGACTGAGCCGGAGCGGAACGCCTTCGCCGGCCTCTTCATCTACAACACGGGCTGGGTAGACGATGTGCAGCTGTACCGCTACGTCGGCGAGCCGACGGGGGACATCACTGCCGCCGAGCCGGAGCCGAAGGTCCGCACGTGGCTGGGCTTCGAGGAGACGGAGGGCGAGGACCTGCCGGGGTTGCCGCCAGGCTGGTCGGCGACGGATGGCGGAGGCACGGCTCGCGTCGTCCTGATGCGGGACTACCGAAACTCAGACCCGCTCCCCCAGTGGACCGACGACCGGTGCCTGGAGTTGGCGGCGCCCGCGGCGGCCGATCCGCCCCGTCTGGAGGGTCGGTTCGGGGGTGAGGAGCGGGGCCTGATCGAGTTCGAGGCGCTTGTGGAAGGTGGGAAGGACCTGAGCCAGAGCGGCGTTGAGTTGCGCCTACTCGATGCGGCTGGCCGCCCGGCCGCGGTGCTGGCGACCGACGAGCAGCGTCGCTTCTTCGCGCAAGGGCCGGACGGGCCGGTCCTCCTCGATCCGCCTGTGACCTACACCGGCATCAACCCCAAGCCCCCGCTGCGGTTCGCCCGGGGCCGCTGGTTCCGGGTGCGAGTCCAGTTCGACGCAACGCAAGGGCGCTTCACGGCGGCGGTCGTGGGCATGTACGTGCCCGAGCGCAGCTACAACGCGTTTCCCGCTACGGGGCACTGGTTCGTCTTCGGGAAGGACGTGCCGTTCGCGCGACCGGCCGAGGGCGGGCAGATTGCCGGGGTCACACTGGCGCTCGCCGGCGGCGGGCGCCTGCGGCTGGACAACGTGTACTGCGTCGCCCCCACGAACGGGCTGACCGTCGGCGGGAAGGACATCCGCAGACCCGCGCGGGAGCTTCTGGGAACCGCCGAACACCCGAGGCATGACCCGGTGGACATCCTCCGGTACAGCCTGCGAGAGACGCTCGGCACGCAGGGCCAGTACGGTGAAGAGGCGGAGCTGCGCGACGGGAAGCACCGCGAGGTGCTGAAGGCCGCCTTCGCCTACAACGACCTGGTGGTGAGACAGGCGCTCCTGCAAGTGGGGGCACGCGGAGTGGTCCGCGCTCGAAGTGCGCTGGCAGCGGTAGGGAGGCAGCCGCCCGACGGCGTCGATCGGTGGCTGGCCGAGGCCTCGGCCATCGAGGAGGACCTCGCCGGAGTGTACCGCGCGTATCTCGACGCCTACCTGGACGGCCTCAACGACGCGCGAATGGCGGCGGAGGTCGCGCCGTCCGCCGGGAGGCTGGGCGAACGGCTGACGAAGGCGGAAGTGGACCTCGCCGGCGTACAGCGCACGCTGGGCCTCAGGCCGCTCCCCAGCCTGCAGCCGCCCGAGGTGCGTCTGGAACGAGGGCGCTACCGGACGGACGTCGGGCCGGCGTTCTTCTTCCCCCAGACGAACTGGCTGCGGTGGGCCGAGCAGGACGCGCTCCTGCGCCTGGACGGCTGCCCGACGGTCTACGGCAACGTGTTCTTCCAGGCGCCGCAGGGGAGCTTCATCGACACCGGAGCGTTCGAGCGGTACGTGTCCGGGTATGTGGGGCGGAACCCAGACGCGCGCTTCATGATCGCCGACGTGTTGGGGCTGCACAGCTGCTACACCCTCATGCCCGATTGGTGGCTCAGGGAGCACCAGGCGGACGATGACGTCTTCCTGTGCGATGCGACGGGCAAGGTGCCGCTGAAGGGCGAGAACCGATGGGAGTCGGATGGACGGGCGCAGCTCAACTTCTGGAACCCCACCGTTCGGGAGACGATGCAGACGATGGCGAGGGAGCGCGCCCACTACTTCGCCACCCGATGGCCGGGGCGCGTGATGGGGTGGGAACTGCTGCAGGAGGCGCACAGCGGCGCCGGCTTCGCCCAGACCGGCTACAACCAGAGCGCGCAGAGCGCATTCCGCGACCGCCTGCGAGAGGCCTACCAGACCATTCAGGCCCTCAACGACCGGTGGGGCGCGCAGTACGGGAGCTTCGACGAGATCGCGCCGCCCGGCCCCGACGCCCCGCTGCCCAGCGGGCTGAACTACGAGTTCCAGCGCTTCCGCCAGGAGGGCTACCGCGACTGGATCGCCGACTACGCGAAGGCCGTGAAGTCGGAACTGCCTGATGTCCCGGTAGTGGACCGCATCGTGGACATCGTGCCTTATCCCACCGACCACACCTGGAGCTTCGACTTCACGGTCCTGTACCCGGTCTTCGACTACTTCGAGTTCCATACGTCGATGGGCGAGCGCCTGCGTCTGTCGGACCGCATGATGACGAGCCTGCGGCGCGCCTTCGGCAACGAGTCGGGCATCATGGAGTGGGGCTTGGGCAGCTCGGGGGAGCTCTTCGACGAGCTCGGCGCGCGCCGCGCCACCGAAGCCGAGTTCTTCCGCCTGGCCGCCGGCGGCCGCTCGCTGTTCAACGTGTGGTACGGCATCTACCCGGGCTGGGGAGACTGCGCCAACTGGTCGGACCCGCGCTGGAGCCACACGACCTTGCGGTACTCCGCCGCGAGCATCCCGGTCAGCATCACGCGGTTGCGCGCCTACGAGCGCTGGCTCCTGGACTACCCGCAGATCGAACCGCGCGTGAGCCTCCTCGAGTCCAACAGCTCATTCCTGAACGCGACCCCGATCCACGGTCCCCGGTCGCGGCTCGTGCTGTTCGCACAGACGCTGGAAACGGGAGGCTACGACTACGGTTTCCTGTGGGAGGACCTGGTCCTCACGGGGAAGCAGGACATGGCGAGCTCGGAGGTGCTGCTGCTACCGTGCGCGACGTGCCTGGCCGAACCCGTTCAGCAGCGGCTTGAGGCGTGGATCAGGGCCGGCGGGCGAGCACTCGCCATCGCGCCGCCCGGCGTCTACGACCCCTGGGGACGGCCATCGGGGAAGCTGCTCTCGGCGGCCTTCCCGGGGGTGCAGTGGTCCGAGCCCCGGCCCGG
>VGFB01000316.1 GCA_016869015.1 Armatimonadota bacterium | reverse complement strand
CGACGCGGAAGTTATCCTCGTAGCCGTCGTCGAACGTAATGGCAACCGCTCGCTCGATCCAGGCCCGCCGGCCCGCGAGCATCTCGGCGATGTCGTCGAGAGGCAAGACCGCATAGTGACGCTTCAGGAACGCCATCTGCGTCCGGAAGGCGGTCTCGGGCATTCCAAAGACGGGATCGCCCCGTCCGGCAACGTTGTGGTAAGGGAGGATGCGGGCGACCCGGCGGCGCTGGAGCCGGCGGATGACGCCCAGATGCCAGAGGCCGGAAGCAACGACGGCCTCGGTAAAGGAGCGCCCTACCCGCGATGTCGGGGCAACCTCGGATTGCATTCGTCGCGCCTCGTCTCTCGTGCGGCGGCGTGGAGATGTTCCTCCTCCGGCTGTGTCCTCACCTCCGCGCGCGGGGCTACGAGGTCGAGGTCATCACCACGGAGGACCGGGGCGAGTGGTTCGACCTGCTCGCCGCGCGCGTTCCCACAGCGCACATCGAGGGCTACGGGCGCTTCCCCCGCTGTCGGCACCCGCTGCGGGTGGGCCGCTTCCTGGCGCAGAGGGATTGCGACGTCGTGTTCCTCAACGGCGATCGGCTCGCCCAGCAGTCGCTCACCATGCTCCCCGACCCGGTGGTCGCCATCCCGATCATCCACAGCGACGGAGGGACGACGTACCGCCTGAGCTTCGCCAATGACGAGGCCTGGAACGCGCTGGTGGCGGTGGGTCCTCGCCTCGCCGAGCGGGCTCGCGAGCGGTTTCCGCGGCGACCGGTCATCGAGATCATGCACGGGGTCGACCTGCCGAGCCCGGAGGCGTGGCCGAGCCGCGCGGCCATGACCGGGGAGGAGTTGCGGGTGATCTTCCTGGGCCGCATCGTGCAGGAGGCCAAGAACGTACTGCTGACCCCCGAGGCCCTCCGCCTCTGCCGCGAGGCCGGCGTCAACGCGCGTCTCACCATCGCGGGCGACGGCCCGGACCGCGGGCGGCTGGAGACGCGCGTGCGGGAGTTGGGCCTGGAGGAGCACGTTCGGATCATGGGGGCCGTGCCGCCCTCCGAGGTGTACCCCCTGTTGCTCGAGCACCACGTGTTGGCCCTGCCTTCGTTCTATGAGGGCTTTGGGCTGGCGCTGGCTGAGGCGCAGGCGTGTGGCTGCGTGCCGGTGGCCTCGCGGCTCGAAGGCATCACGACCCCGGCGGTCCAGGATGGCAGGACGGGGCGGCTGGTGGCGGTAGGGGATGCTCAGGCCTTCGCCGCGGCCCTCACCGAACTGGGCCGTGACCCGGCGCGTTGGGCGGAGATGAGCGCCGCGGCTCACACGCGAGCGGCAGAGGAGTTCTCGGTGGAGCGCATGACCGACGGCTACGTGCATGCCATCGAGGAGGCGTTGGCCGGCCGGCATCCCCTCCCTCGCTCGCGGCGGGGTCGGTTGCCGGTCGATCCGCGGTGGTACTGGCGCGAATGCGTGCCGCCGTGGGTCCGGGCCGCCGGACGGCGCATCCTGGGCCGAGAGGGGTGAGGGCGGTGTGGAAGCCGGTCGATGTCGGGTTCCACGGTTCGCGACTGCCGGTGGAGATCGTGGACTTCGGCGCCACGGGCGAGGGTGAGCTTCTCCGCTTGCTTCTCGAGAGCCTCAACTGCGTGGTGCTGGTCCACTGGCCCGGCACGCCGGAGGACTTCCTGCGGGTCATCGGTCAGGGCGAATCGTGCGCGCCGTACCTGCTGGTGTGCGGCCACGGTGACGCCGGCAACCTCATCTTCGGCGACTACGCGGACCACATCGATACCTCGATGCTGGTCAACGGCAACCTGCCGCCCGAGCGCATCCGCGAACGCGTGAGCCTGCCCGGATGCGCGGTCATCAACACCTGCTGCTCGGGAGGGGTGCGTTCGTTGGCGCAGGCCTTCATGGGCGGGGGGCTGAGGGCCTACATGGGGGCGGTGGAGGACGTTCCGGGCGATGCGGTTCCGCTCTTCGTGGCGCACTTCTTCCGTCAGCTTCCCCGAGTCCGCCACTCGGTCCGCCGGGCCTGGCGGCACGCGGCCTCGTACGACGCAGAGAGCCGGCTGTTCGCGCTATACGACGGCCAGGGGTGCCATCGGGCAGGGAACCGGGGTCAGAGCACGACGCCGCCCGGGAGGAAGCTCTCGACGTAGCGATCGGTGGCGTAGCGGTCCGTCATCCCCGCGACATAGTCGCAGACGGCCCGGGCCCGGTCGGGCGTCGACTCCGGGACGCGCCCCACAGCGGCGGCCAGGGCGTCCTCCGAGGTCATGTAGAGCCGGAAGAGGCTCTCGATGACCATCCGCACCCGCCGGCGCTCCTCGATCATGGGCGGAGAGTGATAGACCCGCTCGTACATGAACTCCTTCAGCGCATCCACGGCCCCGATGATCGACGGGCTGAGGCGGATGGCGGACTGCCCCTCGCTCTGCTCGATGATGTCGCTCACCATCGTGCTGATCCGTTGCGAGTAGCGCGCGCCCAAGACCTCAACGCACTCGGCAGGGAGGTCGTCGGGCCGGATCAGCCCCGCGCCGAGGCAGTCGTCGAGGTCGTGGTTCAGGTACGCCACGCGGTCCGACAGGCTGACCACCAACGCCTCCAGCGTAAGCGGCCGCTCGCGCTCCAGAACCTGGGCGATGCCCCGCCGGCCCTTGCTGTGAGAGCCGATGCCGTCCACCGTCTCCCGACAGAGATTCAGGCCTTGCCCCTCCCGCTCGAGCGCGGTGACGACCCTCACGCTGTGCTCGGCGTGATGGAAGCGCGCGTCGGGATCGTACTCCCGGTACACCGCGTGCAACACCTCCTCACCGGCATGGCCGAAGGGCGTGTGCCCGACATCGTGGCCCAGCGCGATGGCCTCCGTCAGCGACTCATTGAGCCGCAGCGCCTTCGCGATGGTACGGGCGATCTGCGAGACCTCGAGGGTGTGGCTGAGCCGAGTGCGGATGTGGTCGTGACGCGGCGAGATGAAGACCTGCGTCTTGTGGGCCAGGCGGCGGAAGGCTTTGCACTGGTGGATGATGCGGTCGCGATCGCGCTGGTAGACCGTGCGGACGTCACACGGCTCCTCGGGCCGTTCGCGGCCGCGCGAGTTCGTGCTCAGCGCCGCGTAGGGCGACAGCGTCTCCCGCTCCAGTTGCTCGATCCGTTCGCGGATGATCATCGCCGCCGCGCCTCCGCGCTCTACTCCACGACGATCGCGGTGAAGTCGGCGATCCGGAGGAACAACTCGTCGGCGGCGCGCAGGAGCGCGAGACGGTTGGCGCGCACGGCCGGGTCCTCGGCCATCACCATGACCCCCGTGTCCACGTCGAAGTAGTCCCAGATCGGCCGCTCCAGCGCCGACAGCGCTTCCCACGCCGCGTCGTAGACGCGCTCGCCCGGCATCGCGAGGAGCGCCTCCACCTTCGCCTGCGCCTCCGCAAGGGCCTGCTGAACGCGGGGCTCGATCTCGCCCTCGAAGAGCGCCGGGTCAACGCGCTCGGCGGCCTGCTCGTGCGCCGGACGGACGATCTTGCCGGTACGCGCGGCGGCGAAGGTGAGCTTGGAGAAGTGCTCGGCATCGCGCTGCCGCATCCGCTCCAGCAGCAGGCCGCGGTCGTGAGCATCGACGAGGTCAGGACCCATCGCCGTGGTCACGGCGCGGCGGAGATCGTAGGCCACGCCCGCCGCCTCAAGCGCGGCTTCGAGCCGCAGCCCGAGGAACTCCAGCAGGGCGGCGACGGCCGCGGCGTCGTCGAGCTCCCGGTGCGGGAGTCGCCCGAGGGCGCCGAGCAGGCGCGCGGGCAGGTCGATCCGCCAGCGGCGGCCGAGGAGGATGCTCAGAATCCCGGCGGCCTGCCGGCGGAGGGCGTACGGGTCGCTGGTGCCCTTGGGGATGAGGCTCAGCGCGAAGCACGCCGCGAGGTTGTCGAGCTTGTCGGCAAGGCTGACCAGCCCCCCTGCCGTCGACACCGGAGGCTCATCACCGGCAAAGCGGGGGCGGTAGTGTTCCTCAATGGCCCGGCAGACAGGCTCGGACGCGCCGTCCCGGCGCGCGTACTCGCCGCCGATCACGCCCTGAAGGCTCGTGAGGTCCTGCACCATCAGCGTGACGAGGTCGCACTTGCACAGGCGCGCCGCCTCGCCGGCCGCCTGCGCCTCTCCAACGCCTACACTGACCTCGGCGCTCAGTTCCTCGACCAGTGCTGCGATGCGATCGGTCTTCCGTCGCAGCGATCCCTGGCGCTCCATGAAGGTGACGCGCTCCAGGTCGGTCAGCCGGTCGGCCAGGCCTCGCTTCGTGTCCTCCTCGTAATAGAACCGCGCGTCCGCGAAGCGCGGCACGATGACCATCTCGTTGCCCCGGCGGACGACCTCCAGGCTGCGCTCGTCCCCGTTGCGGATGGCGACGAACCGGGGGAGCAGCTTGCCGTCCGGGCCTTCGACCGGGAAGTAGCGCTGGTGCTTGGCCATCACCGTCACCAGCACGGGCTCGGGCAGCGCGAGGTACTCCTCGGGGAAGGCGCCGCAGAGGCATGTCGGCCATTCGACCAGGAACCCGACCTCCTCCAGGAGCGCCGGATCGATCCGGGGCCGACCGCCCTCCGCCGCGGCCGCCGCCTCGGCCTTCTCGGCAATCAGGCGCTGACGGCGCTCGTGGTCGACGAGGACGAACGCGCGCTCCAGCGCGGCCAGGTAGTCGTCGGCCGATGGGATCTCCACCGCGCCACCGCTCAGAAACCGATGGCCGCGCGAGGTGCGGCTCGAGGCGACCTCGGCCACCTCGAACGCGACCGGCTCCGCGCCGTGGAGCGCCACGATCCAGCGAATCGGTCGCGCAAACCGGAGGGTCAGGTGCGCCCAGCGCATCGTCTTGGGGAACGCCAGCTTGCGGATGAGGTCCGGCCACAGCTCGGCGAGCACCTCCGGGGCCGCCCGGCCCGGCTCGCCGACCTCGGCGAACACGAAGCTCCCCTTGTCTGTCTCGCGGACCTGCAGCGCCGCGGGGTCGAGCCCGCGGCTGCGCGCGAAGCCCTCGCCCGCCTGCGTCAGGTTGCCGTCGGCATCGAAGGCCCTATCGGCCGGGGGACCCTTGACCTCCCGGGTCACATCGGGCTGCCGATCAGCGACCGCCTCGACCAGCAGCACCAGCCGACGCGGCGTCCCGAACGTGCGGATGGCGCCGAACTCCAGTCGCGAGCGCTCAAGGCCGACGGCGGCCAGCTCCCGCAACTGCTGCAAGGCCGGCAGCACGACCCCCGCCGGAATCTCCTCCACGCCGATCTCAAGTAGGGCAGTCTGGCTCATGGATTGCGCACTCCAGCATGTTAGCCGATTCCCTCGCCCCGGGCGCGTGGCGCCCCGCCGAAGGCACGCTGACGAATGCCTCCCGGCTCCAACACCGTGATGTGACCGGGCAGAGGCTCGTCGGACGAGCTGCGCAGATGGTCAGTGACCATGCGAACGATGCTGGGCGCACGCCAGGAATTCGGCACTCTCACCATCACTACGCCCAGGGGCGCGGGCTGGACGGGCCAGTGGATGAACCCGAGGTCCCTGGTGATCACCAGACGGCTTTGCCTGCCCGCGAGC
>VGFB01000315.1 GCA_016869015.1 Armatimonadota bacterium | reverse complement strand
CGCAGCGCTCAACGGTCTGGAGCGATCTGAGGCTCGTCGTCGGCACCGTGCTGCGCTGCTTGAGGTAAGCGACGCTCCCGTCGGGGCTCGCACGGCGAGCCGAAACACACCATCCCCGCCGGAAGCGACCGGAGAACCGTCGACCGCGCGCCCACAGCCGTTTCCGCCCCGATCTCGACCCCCGGCGCCACGAACACCTCGGCCGCCACCCACACCCCGTCGCCCAGCGTGATCGGGGCGACCTGGAGCGTCATGTGCGGGTCATCGGGGTCGTGGCTGCCCGTGCACAGGAAGGCGCGCTGCGATACCGTGCAGTGCGCCCCCAACGTGATGGGGGCCAGAGTATAGAGCCAGGCGTCATCGCCCACCGTTGAGTGAGCGCCGATGCGCAGTCGCCAGGGGAACTCGATGCGGGCGGTTGGGCGGATTCGCACTCCCCCGGCGATGTCCGCCCCGAAGAGCCGCAGTAGAAGCCGCCGCCAGCCGTAGGCCGGGCGCGGTGACCAGCGGAACAGCGTGTCCTGCACCAGCCACCACAATAGGACCGTCAGTGGGCCGCGTCCCGTGGAGTAGCCCGACGGGACGGCATTGTGCTCGATATCGATCCGACACACCGCGCGATCAGCCATGCAGCGCCAGCGACTCCTCGGTCCTCCGAACCACCGGATGGGCAGCCGCATAGTACATGCCCCCGAGGAACAGCGTCAAGTGCGCCGAACGTGAAGGGCGCTCCGACCAGGGAGATGCGCCGATGAGCCCGCGGAAGTCCGGCCGGCAGGCAGCGGAGCGTAGTTGGCTCCTCACCGGAGGTCTTCAGGCCCCAGCCCCTGAACCTCTCCCCCACCCACTCACCTGAGGTGTCGACCATGTTCTGGCACTTTGCAGCGTGTCTATGCCTGCCGGCGGCAGCCGTCGGCGCCGACGAGTTGACGGTCGGCCCATGGACCATCACCTACGGACCCACGGGCGTCCGCGGGGTCGCGCTTGACGGGAAGCCGCTTCTTGGCCCGTTGGACGTGAACCTCTATGCCCCGGACTACGCGCGCGCCCACTTTGGCCTGGGCGGATGCGAAGTGCGGCAAGAGACGGCAGGCGAGGCGCGGAGGCTTGTCTTCACCTGCGAGAAGGCGGGAGCGGCGAAGTGTGTGGGCACGCTAGAGATCGAGGGGGAGCGCCTGCGATGGACAGCGGCAGTGGAGATGAGCGCGGAGGGGCCGCTGGAGGTGCACGTGCCGATCCTCGCCGCGGCCTTCGAGACGGGGGCGGGGGACGTGTTCTTCACGATCGATCGGCGGGAGGAGGAAGTCCCGCGCGGGCGGACGTGGCCGCCGTACTACCCACAAGAGCAGGTGCGGCTGCGCGGCTTCGACAGCGACCTGGTGCTCCGGCCCACGCCCGGCCAGGGGCGCTGGGTGTTCCAGGATCGGCGAGCCTCGGAGCCGCCGTGCGCGCGGATCATCGGGCTGGCCCGGAGCACCGGCGAGGGCGTCACGGCCGTGAGCCCGGGGATCGACATCATCGCTGAGTCGCTCCCGCAGGAGGAGGCGCACGCGCGCCGGCTGGTCTTGGGCCAGCAGCGGGTGACCGAGCGGGGCATGCCCGTGACGAACCCGGGCTTCGAGGCAGGCGACCTGAGTGGCTGGCACCACGGCGCGAACGCACGACTCGACGAGGACGACCCGTCCGAGGGCCAGGCGTGCGCGCGGCTGGAGGTCGCCGCGGCCGACGAGCAGAGCGTCTACCTCACCCAGAGCGTGCCGGTGACGCCCGGCGCGCGGTACCAGGCGTCCTGCCGCCTGCGGACGGAGGATGTGCAGGCGGCCCCCGGGATGCGGATGGCCAGCGTTGGAGCGGCGCTGATCCATGAGTGGGCCGACCGGGACGGCAAGTGGAAGTACGCGGGCAGCTACTCCGACGGCACCTTCGGGACGAGCGGCTGGCAGACGGTGGAGTGCGAGGAGCTGATCGCACCGGAGGACGCGGGGTACGCCATCATCTACCTGGCACTGCGCGCCACCGGGACGGCGTGGTTTGACGAGGTGAGGCTGACCGAGGTGAAGCGGCACACGGTAGTCACCGCGCCACTCGACGGCGCGAGTCTCCGGGACAACCGCCCTCTGTTCACGTGGCTGCCCGTGCCGGAGGCGTCCAGGTATCGCATCGAGTGCCGCGCTCCGAACGGGGGCTTCGAGGCGACCACGGAGGATCCGCGTTACCGCCCGCCCGAGCCTCTGCCGCCGGGCGAGTACGAGTGGCAAGTCACCGCGGCCAGCGCGGAGCCCTCAGTTGCCTGGCGCTTCGCCCAGACCGCGCCGCAGGAGGCCGATACCACCGGCCCCGACGTGACCCTCCCGCCGCAGAACCGCGCTCCGCGCGGCGGCCTGTGGGTGCAGGCGACCGATGTCTCGGGCGTCGACTGGGCCAAGACCCGGCTCAGGCTGGACGGGCAGGACACCCCCGTCACCCCTCACGTCGATGGGGACCTGGCCTCGCTGCAGCTCGCCGGTGACTGGCCGACCGGCGGGATCAAGGTGGAGGTGGCGGTGCTCGACAAGTCGGGCAACGAGGCGCGCGCCGAGAGCTGGGTGGTGAACACCCCCGCGCCCGCCAAGCCGCTCACCTGGACCGTCGACCGGGGCGTGTCGGATGGCGAGCGCTGCTTCCTGCCGCTGGGGATGTACCAAGTCCCGATCGCCGAGATGCCCCGGGTGAAGCAGGCGGGCTTCAACGCGGTGCACCTGTACACGTGGGAGGGCAGCAAGGACGACGTGACGGCCCGTGAGTACCTCGACGCCGCGCACAAGCACGGCCTGCGCGTCTTCATCGGCTTCGACCGGGGAAACAGCAGCGGCTCGGGCCTGGTACAGATGAACCTCGATCACGTCGCTCGGCGAATCGGCGCGCTGCGGGACCACCCGGCGCTGCTGGCCTGGTACCTGTTCGACGAGCCCGATCTGTCCCACCAGTACGTCACCCCGACGAATCTGCGCAAGCTCTACGAGTTCATCCGGACCCTCGATCCCTACCACCCGGTCATTGTGACCTTCGCCGGCGACAACCCGCTGACCGTCTACCCGCAGTGCTACGACGTCCACTGGACCCAGGTCTACGGCGCTACCGAGCACGTCCGCGCGCGCCTCCTGAAGCACCGGGAGATGCTGCCCGAGGCATCCCTTCCCCTCATGGCGATCCTCCACTGCTACGACCGTGAGCAGAGCGCGGAGATGAAGGCCGGCGCGACGCCCGATCCGGCGCGCTTCTACCTCACCCCTGAGAAGCTGCGGGCCGACATCGCGATGGCGCTTGCTCTGCAGAGCAGCGGGCTCGCGTGGTGGTGGTATGGCGATGGGGGCAAGCAGTGGCTCACCGTCGCTGACCTGCCGGAGGCGTGGGCGGGGATGGCGGCGGCCGTGAGGGAGGTCCGCGAGATCGAACCGCTGCTTACGGGCACGGGCGAGGAGCTCTCGGTCGAGCTGCAGACCGATCCGGCCGAGGCGCGAGTCGTGGCGCGCGCCCGGCGCGTGGGCGGGCGGATCCTCCTCATCGTGTGCTCCTCCGAGGAGGAGCGGGAGGTGCGGTTCACGCTCAAGGCTGAAGGGCTGGGCGGCCGCGGCGCAGTCCTCTTCGAGGGCCGCGAGATGCCGGCCGCGGACGAGGCCATCCAGGACACGCTCAGCCCGTTGGGGCGGCGGTACTACGAGTTCCGGGGGCGGTGAGGCGCACACATGGACGCCCTGAGTCGAACGCCGGTGGTGACGTGCTTTCTGGAGCGGCGCGGCCGCATCCTGCTGCTGCGCCGCAGCGACCGCGTGGGCACGTACCGGGGCCGCTGGGCCGGGGTCAGCGGGTATGTTGACCGCGTGCCGCTGGAGCAGGCTCTGGTGGAGGTGACCGAGGAGGTCGGCCTGGGCCCCGAGGACGTGAAGGTCGGTGGGCTCGGCCCGCCCACGTGCGTCGATGACGAGGCGGAGGGGCGCCACTGGCTCGTGTACCCCGTGGTCCTCACGGCGCGTCCGCGCGCGGAGGTGCGGCTGAACTGGGAGAACGCCGAGGCGCGGTGGATTGACCCTTCGGAGCTGGGCGACTACGAGACGGTGCCCGGGCTGGCCCGGGTGCTGCGGAACGTCTGGCCGCCGTTCGGCAACATCCGCCTGTGGCACGCGGCCCGCAAGATCGCCGAGGATCGTGAGAGCGGCGCGACCGAGCTCGCGACCCAGGCTCTGCGCGCCTTGTGGGCCTTCGCGAGGACCTATGAGGCGCGCGCTCCAGGCGCCGTCCTGCGGACGGCCCGCGCCCTCGCCGCGCTGCGTCCCTCCATGGCGGTGATCGCCCATGTGCTGGCCCGCGCTCTGGCTCAGCCGGATGCTGAGAACGGCCTCGCGGAGGAGCTCGCTACCGCCGGGACGGGCTGCGCGTTGATGGCAACCCGGCGGTTGCTCGGCGCCCGCCGTGTGGTGACGTACAGCGCCAGCTCGGTCTGCGAACGGACGCTGCGCTGGTGGAGCGCCCTGCGGGGCGGGGGCGAGATCATCGTCGCGGAGTCGAGGCCGAAGCTGGAGGGCGTCGCCGTCGCGCAACGGTTGGCCGCAGCGGGCCTGAGCGTACGGCTGGTCACCGACGCCCAGATCGGGATGGCGTTGCGGGAGGCCGACGCGCTGCTGGTGGGCGCGGACGCGATCACCGACGATGACCGCATCTTGAACAAGATCGGCACGGAGACCGCCGTGCTGATGGCGCGGGAGCTGAGCACCCCGGCCTACGCCGCGTGCCAGACGCACAAGATCGCGCCGCCCGGCTGGCCCCTCGGGCTGGAACGCCAGGATCCGACCGACGTGCATCCACCCACCGACTTCCGCGTGCAGAATGTGGCCTTCGACGCCACGCCCCTCAACCGGTTCACGGGCGTGCTCACGGAGGAGGGGCGGTTGACGCGGAAGCTGCTGGCCCGCGTCCGCCGCGAGCTACGGGAGGCGAACCTGACGGGATGATCGACCACGCGCTTGAGCGCAGCAACCTGCGGGAGATCGAGGGTCTGAACCAGCGGGGTGGCCGGACGCTGAGCATCGTAGACGTGATGCGGGCCGGCACCGTGCCGCCGGAGGTGGCCGGGTTCCTCCTCTGGCGGGTGGCGCACGGAGCCTCCTTCCTGACGGGCGCCGTGCCCGGCAGCGCGGGGAAGAGCACGCTGCTGGCGGACCTGCTGGGGATGCTGCCCCCCGGCGAGCGTATCGTAACCACGCCGGATGATCGAGCCGTAGCGGCTGCGCTCCGTGAGGCGCGGCGGACGGGGCGCTGCCACCTCTGCCACGAGATCGGGGCGGGCCACTGGTACGGCTACCTGTGGGGCCCAACCGTGGGGCGGTTCTTCCGGCTCCAGGAGGCGGGTGGGCGAATCGCCGGCTGCCTCCACGCCGACGATCCCGTGCAGATGCGCGGGATCCTGCTCGCCCCCACGCTGGGAGTAACGCCCGAGGCGTTCGGCGGCGTGGGCCTCCTGCTGTTCATGGGCCGCGCGGGAGGGGTGCGCGTGGTAGACAGCCTCTGGACGGCCGACGGCGCCGGGGACCACGAGTTGGTG
>VGFB01000314.1 GCA_016869015.1 Armatimonadota bacterium | reverse complement strand
CTGCCCGGGCTGCGAGACATCCGCGCCGCCTTCGGCCGGGCGGTAGACGGCTTCCCACGGTCCGCCGCCATACCTGGCCCAGACGTTGGCGCCAAACAGCCATCCCGCCACGGCGGGATCGACGGGACCCATCGTGACCCGCAGGATGGGCGTGGTCGGGTCGAGGCTCTCGAGCTCCGCGTAGGTGAGCGCGCGTTCGTCCGCCGGGGCGGCAGCTGCCAGGAGGACGGCCAGCGGCACCGCGATCGGGCAGGGCATCGGGAGCTCCTTCCTCGGGCTGCGGGCCCAATCAGTCCCAGTTCACTCTCGGAACCGGGCCGACCTGCAGCTTCGAGCGGGCGGAAGGGGTCAGGGGGAGCGCTGCGGAAAGGGGGCCGGTCTCAGCCGGCGCGATGAGGTGATCCGCTTGGACCAACCGACGATCCGGGATGTGCGCGCGATCCTGACCTCGCCAGGCGAGGGCAGCCTGCAGAAGCGGCTGATCGTGGTGAAGGTGGAGACAAGCGAGCCCGGCCTCTACGGCCTCGGCTGCGCGACCTTCACCCAGCGGCACAGCGCCGTGCGGGTGGTGGTCGATGAGTTCCTCCGGCCGCTGCTGATGGGGCGCGACCCGCAGCGGATCGAGGACCTCTGGCAGACGCTGCACGTCAACGCGTACTGGCGCAGCGGGCCGGTGATGAACAACGCGCTCTCGGGCGTCGACATGGCCCTGTGGGACCTCAAGGGTAAGCTCGCGGGGCTGCCGGTGTACCAGCTCCTCGGGGGGAAGTGTCGCGAGGGCGCCGCCGTGTACCGACACGCGGACGGCGCCGAGCCCGAGGAGGTTGAAGCGAATGTCCGCCGGTTCATGGAGCAGGGCCTGCGGTACATCCGCGCGCAGATGGGCGGCTACGGCGGTCGCGGCAGCGACGCCCCTCGCCCCGAGGGCGCGCTACCGGGGGCCTACTTCGACCCGGAACGCCATGCGCGGAGCGTCGTGCGGCTCTTCGACCACCTGCGCGCCACCATCGGGGAAGACGTGGAGCTGCTGCACGACGTGCACGAGCGGCTCGTGCCCATCGAGGCCGTGCGCCTCGCGAAGGCGCTCGAACCTCACCGGCTCTTCTTCCTGGAAGACGTGCTGCCGCCGGAGCAGATCGAGTGGTTCCGGCTGATCCGGCAGCAGTGTACGACGCCCCTCGCGATGGGCGAGCTGTTCGTGAACGCGAACGAGTGGAAGCCGCTCCTCGAGGGGCGCCTCATCGACTTCATCCGCTGTCACATCAGCGCGATCGGCGGCCTCACCCCCGCGCGGAAGCTCGCGACGGTCTGCGAGCACTTCGGCATCCGCACCGCCTGGCACGGGCCGGGGGACGTCTCGCCGGTCGGGCACGCCGCGAACGTGCACCTCGACGTCAGCAGCCTCAACTTCGGCGTGCAGGAATGGGCGGGCTTCAGCGAGCTGGAGCAGGAGATGTTCCCCGGTTGCCCGGAGATCCGCGGCGCGTACGCCTACCCCAACGACCGTCCGGGCCTTGGCATCGACGTGGATGAGAAGCTGGCGGCGAAGTACCCTTGCCCCGAGGGCGTGCTCGACTGGACCCAGACCCGCACGCCGGACGGGACACCGGCATATCCGTGAGGGAGCCGACGATGGCCGACACCTTCCATCCCCCTCAAGGCCCCTGCTACCGGGACCTGGCGGGCAAGACAGCGTTGGTGACCGGCGGAGGCTCGGGGATCGGGCTCGGCATCAGCCAACGCCTTGCGGCCGAGGGGATGCGCGTGTTCTTGTGTGGGCGCCGGGTGGAGGTGATCGAGGAGGCGGCAGAGAGCATTCGCACGGCCGGCGGGTGGGCGCAAGCGGTCGCTACGGACGTGTCCCAGGAGGCAGGGGTCGCGCGGCTGATGGCGACTGTCGGCGAGGCCGGCAACGGGCTTCAGGTCCTGGTCCACAACGCGGCACTGGTGAGAGGCGGGCCGCTCTCAAAGACCGACGCCGACTACTGGCGGCGAATGTACGCCACGAACATGGACAGCACGTTCTACCTCTCGAAGGCGGCGGTCGAGCTGATGGCCCCGCAGCAGTCGGGGTCCATCATCTTCATCACCACCATCGGCGCGGTCCGCGCGCACCACGGGATGCTCGCGTACGACAGCAGTAAGGGCGCGCTGAACGTGTTCACCCAGTCCCTCGCGCTGGAGCTCGCGCCGCAGGGCCTCCGCGTGAACGCCGTCGCGCCCGGCGCGACGAACCGCGACGCCCATGGCGACGAGATCGAGGCCGGCGCCCTCGCTCAACCGCATGTACCCTGGGGGCGGCGAGGCACCCCGGCGGAGATCGCGGCGGCGGTGGCGTTCCTCGCGAGCGCCCAGGCTTCGTATGTCACCGGCCAGATCCTCTGCGTCGACGGCGGGGCAACTGCGCAGCTCTCGCCGAGAGGCGTGTTCATCTGAAGTCAGGCCGGGCGGTCGTTCTGGGACCACGGCCCGCCGAAGATGACTTTCTCCCCGGGGGGGCCGATCCAGCACGGCAGTCCGGGGTAGCGCGCGTCGAGGTAGTCGGCGAACGCCTCCGGGTCGGCGGAGTTGTTGGCGAACATGTCGTAGTGCGCGGGCACGACGAGTTGCGGTTGTACGTCCCCCGCAAGGTCGACCGCCTCCTGGTAGGTCATGTTGCCCAGGCACCCGGCGCGGAAGCGCGTGGCGTCGCGGCCGTTGATCGGCAGGAACATCGCATCCAGGTCGTACTGCGAGAGTGTCGTGAGCAACCCCTCGTAGACCAGCGTGTCCCCGGCGTGGTAGAAGCACACGTCGTCCGCCTCGAGGACATACCCCAGGTGCGGGAAGCCAAGGTCGGTCTCGTCGAACGTCTCGTGCCTGGCCTTCACGGCGGTGACCTTCACCCCCGCGACCACGGCCGTTTCCTCGGGCCGCAGACCGATGACCGATTCGGGGTCGCAGCCCAGGCCAATGACGCGCTCGACGTGGGGGTTGGGCACGACGAACTTGCAGTCCGGAGAGGCCGCGGCAATCCCCGGCAGGGATTCCGGGTCGATGTGATCGCCGTGATCGTGGCTGCCCGTGCACAGCCAGGCGTTGGTGACTTCCTCGGGCCGCAGCAGCGGCGGCGTGCGGCGCGCGGGATTCTCGGCGAGGTACGGATCGAGGTAGATGACCGTCGGGCCGACCTTCACGACGAAGCTGAGCTGGCCCAGCCACCAGAAGGCGGCCTTGCCGTCCACCAGCTCGGTGGCGTTGATCTCGGCGATCAGTCGGTCGTGAGAGAGCGCGATCCCTGCCACGTCGTGCCTCCCCCAGCCGCGGCGCTGGTGCAGTATGCGCCGGGAGTGATGGAGGAACCTCCGTGCCGGCGGCCAACCTACGCGGCGCCGTTCCCTAACCGTGAGGTGAGATCATGTCCGAGCCGCGACAGGCCAAGCTGGCGTTCATCGGGTGTGGAGGATTCGCGACCGCCTCCATCTTCCCGAATCTGCATCTCGTACCGGAGATCGACCTGGTCGCGGTGTGCGACCTGGACCTCGCTCGCGCCGAGCGCAACGCGCGCAACTTCGGGGCGCGGAAGGTCTACGGCGACCTCGACCAGATGCTGGATCGGGAGAAGCCGGACGGGGTGTTCGTAATCGGCCCCGCCCCACAACAGTACGAGCTCGCCCCGCACGTGCTGAAGCGCGGGGTTCCGGTGTACGTAGAGAAGCCCTCGGCCAACACGTCCGTCGAGGCGAAGGAGCTGGCGGAGATCGCGGAGGCAAACGGGACGTGGGGGCAGTGCGGGTTCATGAAGCGGTTCGCGTATGTCTACCTGATGGCGCAGGAGATCATCGGGCGACCGGACTTCGGCCCGCTGCACATCGTGAAGGCCAAGTTCAGCCAGGGCCCCTACCCGCAGATCTGGGGGATCGACTCGGCGAAGCGCGCGATGCTGATCGGCCAGCTCTGCCACATCTTCGACCTGATCCGCTTCTTCGGCGGCAACGTGAAGCGCCTGCAGTCGATCTACCACGGGGTGACCGACACCCAGTTCGCGTGGCTGTCCAACCTCGAGTTCGAGTCGGGCGCCGTCGGGCAGCTTGACCTCAACAGCCTCGCCAACAAGCAGGGCTTCCGCGACATCACCGAGACGCTGGAGCTGACCGGGCTGGAGACTCACATCATCTGCGAGGACATGCTGCGGCTGCGGTGGATGGACAAGGAGGACTTCAGCAGCGCCGTCCCGCAGACCGGCCGCTACTTCCACAGCTACGACCCCTCGTGGACGGGCATCGCGGGCAACAACCGCAGCTACGGCTACTTCGGCGAGGTGCAGCACTTCGCGCAGCGGTGTCTCGGCCTCGTGGAGGGCGGCCCGGACCTCTGGGACAGCTACCACTCGCTGAAGATCGGCGAGGCCGTTTACCGCGCGGCAGAGAGTGGTGGCATGGTCGACGTGTAGAACACCGCCGGATGTCCGGGGTCGCGTCTTTGAGCTCCAATCCTGGCGGGCGGGCCCGCCCGGGCCCCCCGCCCAAGATCAAAGCTCACAGACGCGACCCCGGGTGTGACCCCTCCCCGCAGAACCTCTCCCCCCCCAACGGTACTAATGAAGTGAACGGACGCGGGTCGAGGGTCAGGCATCCCATGGCTGGCGCCGAGAGCGTGATGGCTGTGCAGCGGGTCCGATCGACCGGTACCGACGCCGTGACGGAGGTGCTGGACGCTCATCGGCCCTTGATCTGCCGTCTCGCACGGCGCGCGGCGGGCGACGGCGCAGATGTGGAGGACGTCATCCAGGACGCGCTGATCGCCGTCGCGACCAGCCTGCGTCGATTCCGCGGGGAGTGCAAGCTCAGCACCTGGATCGCGGGGATCACGGTGCGGACCGCGACGCGATGCGCGCTGCGGAGGCGACGGGAGGCGGCGGCCAACGTGGAGGCGATGGGAGGCCTGCCGGCCTTCGCCAGCGATGACCCCGCGGCGACGGCCGAGGGCCGGGACTTCGAGGCGCGCCTGGGGGCCGCGATCGCGCAGTTGGCGCCCGACCATCGAGCGGCGGTGGTCCTGAGGCATATCGAGGGCCTGTCGCTGCAGGAGGCGGCCCAGGCCCTGGGAGTGCCGCTGGGGACGGTGAAGTCGAGGCTGCACCATGCCCGGCGGGCCTTGGAGGAGAGGCTGGCTCCGTACCTGACCGACAGCGGGGGTGAGACGCCATGACCTGCGCAGGGGCGCAGTTGCTGATCGAGGAGGGACTGGACCGCTCGCTGAGCCCGGGGGAGATGGAGGCACTGCGCGCCCACCTGACCCGATGCCGGGAGTGCGAGCGCCGGCGGAGGAAGCTGCAGCAGTTGGCCGCGAGCATGGGACGACTCGAGAGCCCGCCCGTCGCGGATGCGACCTGGCGGGCGATGGTGGCGCGGGCGGCAACCGAGGTGCAGTCGGAGCGCCGAGGGGTCCCGCTGAGGGCTGTGGCGATCGTGGCCGCAGCGGCCGCGCTGGTCTTGGCCTGCTGGATCGGGTGGCTGCGGACGCGCGCTCCGGGGTCGCCGCCGCCTCGGTCCGCGTCCCTCATCGGGCCGACGAGGGCGGCGGGGCAGCCTCCGAGG
>VGFB01000313.1 GCA_016869015.1 Armatimonadota bacterium | reverse complement strand
GCCGCTTTGGGCGAGGATCTCGGGGATGCGGAAGGAGCCGCCGATCTCGACGAGCTGCCCGCGCGACACGATCACCTCACGCCCTCTAGCCATGCCGTTGAGGCACAGCAGCGTCGCAGCCGCGTTGTTGTTCACCACCAGAGCCGCCTCGGCTCCGGTCAGTTCGCGCAGGAGTCGGGTCACGGCGAGGCCGCGCTCGCCGCGGCGGCCCGTCTCCCGCTCCGTCTCGAGGAGGCAGTAGCCGCGCGCCTCCTCGGCGATGGCGCGCAGCGCCGCCTCCGGGAGAACCGCCCGCCCTAGCCCCGTGTGGATGATCACTCCCGTGGCGTTGATGACGTGCCGACACGCGGGACGCCCCCCGGCGGCCAGGGCCTGCCGCACCAGGGATGCCAGCTCCTCGGGTGTGGGGGGGGTGTCGCGCTCACCGGCGATGAGGGCATGACGGACGCGGTCGAGCGTCCCGCGAACGGCCTGCACCGCAAGCGCGTGGCCCGCTTCTGACTTCGCCTGAGCGAGCGACTCGAGCGCCAGCACGTCGTTCACCGCCGGCAGCGCGCGCAGCAGCGCCTGCCGCCCACCACTCCGTGCCTGGTCCATGGTCGGCTCCCTCCGCACGAATGCGACGGCTCGATCTCACAGGCGTAGTCTCGGGAAGACGCGGAGGGCATTCGCGGTCGTGGCGGCGCCCACCTCGGCCACGGTGAGTTCCCGGACCTCGGCGATTCTCCCGGCAATGTCGGGGAGGAAGGCGGGCTCGTTCCGGTTGCGCTCCCGGCCGTCGGGCGAGAGGTACGGGCAGTCCGTCTCGAGCAAGAGGCGGTCCAGAGGAACCCGGGCCGCGACCTTCCGTAGCGCCCCCGCGTTGGCGTAGGTGATCGGGCCGTCAATCCCGATGTGGAAGCCCAGCGCCAGCGTCGCCGGCAGGTAGTCGGGTCCCGCCGAGTAGCAGTGCAGCACCCCGCCGAGATCGTCGGGGCACTCGCTGTCCAGAATCGCGAGGACCTCGTCGTGGGCGTTGCGGTCATGGACGACGATCGGCAGCGACGCCTCCCACGCCAGCTCGATGAGGCGCTTGAACGCCTCGACCTGCACGGGTCGGGGCGACAGATCGCGGTAGAAGTCCAGGCCGATCTCCCCGACGGCCACGACCTTTGGGTGCTCACACAGCGCACGCAGTTCGGCAAGGGCCTCCGGATCGCAGGAGGAGGCATCGTGCGGGTGGATGCCGACCGTCGCGTACAGGCCCTCGAACTGCTCGGCC
Source organism: Armatimonadota bacterium (assembly GCA_016869015.1). Classification (GTDB taxonomy): domain Bacteria; phylum Armatimonadota; class Zipacnadia; order Zipacnadales; family VGFC01; genus VGFC01. The sequence goes on along the minus strand of VGFB01000313.1, from coordinate 4,328 downwards.
AACTCGACCGCGCGACGGCTGGAGCCCACCTTCGTCCCGACGTTGACGATGCGCGTCACGCCCGCGTGCGCCGCGCGATGCACGGCCTTGCCCGGCTCCGGACGGAACTCGCGGAGGTTCATGTGGGCGTGGGTGTCGATGAAGATGGGCCGCGTGTGACTCACGGCGCCCGCTTCCCGTACACGTCCTGCAGGACCTGCAGCTTCCCGTTGTCCGCCGTGCAGTCGGCCAGGCGGAAGACCACCACCCCGCTCGCCCCGCCGCCGGTCCCCTGCCAAAGCGCCTCCCGGAACGCCGTCGCGTCCACCGCGGCGTCGCCGTAGCGCGCCTCGCGCTCGGTGGCCTGCACGACCGGCCAGATCTCGCGCCCGGTCTGCTTCGCGAGGTACTCCGTGAACTGCCCGATCCACTCGACCGGGCGCGCGCACATGGCGTGGTAGGACATCGGGCTCAGCACGTCGAGCTCGGGGGCCAGCAGCGCGAAGTCCTGAGCGACGATCCGATGGATCGCGTCACTGTGGTCGCTTTCGGTCCACGGCACGACAAAGGCGCCGAGGAGCGCGTTCGGCCGCTCCGCCTTCAGCACGCGCCGTGCGTCACGGCAGAAGTCCCGAATGCTCTCGCACTTGAACCGCGTCCACTCCGCGGCATGGTCGGCGAGGATGAACTCCGCCCGTCGTTCGAGGCTTCCGGGAGGCAACTCGATGCCTGCTCGGCGCGAGAACGCCTCGAGGCACGCCTCGTTGAAGCAGCCCTGCTCCAGCCGCGGCTCGCGCACCTCCCAGTGGCCCGGGTAGCGGATGAAGTCCAGCCACAGGCCATCGATCTCGTGCGTGGCCGCGTACTCGCCGATCAGCCGGAGCTGTTCCTCGCGGTACCAGGCGACATTGGGGCACAGGCCCAGATACCAGTCGTCCCGTGCCTGCCGCTCGCCCTTCTCGTTCAGCGGCCACAGCTCCGGGTACTTCTCCGCCGTCGTCGCGCCGGCGAAGACGCCGAACTCAGCGTAGACCTTCGCGCCCTCCCGCCGGCAGCGCCGGATGAGCTCGGGAGTCAGCTCGCCGTGGTTCACGAAGACGGCATTGATGTCGCAGTCGGTGAGGGAGCCCCCGGCCTTCCAGAGGGACTCGGGCGACCCGAAGATCCCCCGGCACTCGACGCGCGCCGGGCGGGGCGCCGACGCTCCGCCGTCTTGGGCGAAGGTCGCCGTCAGCGCCGTCAGGAGGATCATCACCATGCCTCACCTCGCATCGGCTCGAGCGTCTGCCGTTCCCCGTTGCCCCGCGCCTTCACAGCTCACCGCGCGGCATCTCGCTCCAGCGCCACGGCGGCCAGAAGCGGTAGAACGCGCGGCCCTTGATGTTCTCCAGCGGCAGGAAGGGGGAGGGACGCATGCCTCCGCCGGCGCCGTCGGGCTCGCACCACCGGCGCGAGTCGTTGCTGTTGTTGCGATTGTCGCCGAAGACCAGCGCGCTGCCCGGCGGCACGGTCACCGGGCCCCAGTCACCGGCCATGGGCTCGGCGAGGTACGGCTCCTCAACGGTGTGCAGCGCCGGCTCGCCGGGCTTCCTGATCCAGAGCCGCCCGTCCTCGACCTCAACCGTGTCCCCCGGCAAGCCGATCAGGCGCTTGATGAAGTCCTTGCGTTCATCGGGGTCGGGGTTCTGTGCCGGGTTGGCCAGCATCGCGTTGCGGGGGGCCTGGAACACGATGATGTCGCCACGCTGAGGTTGCCCGTAGCGGTAGCTGAGCTTGCTGACCATGAGACGGTCATGCTGGAGGAGCGTGGGGTGCATCGACGCCGACGGGACGAAGTAGCCTTGGATAACGAAGGGCCAGATCACGCCGAAGACCAGACCGGCCTGCACGGCGGCAGCACCCAGCGCGCTGAGAACGAGGGCGGCCACCGGCTTCCGACGCCGGACCGAGACGACGAGGGTGCCCGCGGCGCGGTCGTGCAGGGCTTGACGGCGAGGATCCCAGAGCAGCCACATGGGGTCGAGCAGCCCGACCATCGCCGTCTGCGTCAGCAGGTCGGCGGCCGCCGCCACCAGCCCCCGAATGGTCGCTCGTTTCCACCCGCAGGCGCGACCATCCTCGCCGATGACTCGGGTCCCAACCAGCCACTTGCCCAAGGTGCAGCCCCATACCGCGACCGGTGCCACGTAATACACGACCGCCGCGCCCATGACCCAGGTGAAGGCCGAGAGGAACACCCTCGGGTCCGCCCGACCCGTCGCCTCGAGCACCCCCGCCACGTACAGCCCCACCACGAGGAGGGGAGCGGTGACCGCGGTGTCGGCCAGGTAGCCCGCCAGACGCAGGAGGGGTGAGGCCAAGACGCTCCGAATGCCCTCGCGGGCCACGGCGTCCATGTGCTGGTCGCAGGCCGGGCAGCGGGAGGCGCGGCAGAGGTCTGCGCGCGCGACGCGGCCGCAGTGCCGGCAGTGAAGCCACGAAGCGTCAGGCACAACGACCCTCCTGGCAGGGATCTCGACGCAGCCCGAGCCGCAGCGACCGGTACTCCCGACGAGCCGAAAGCGACACGCCGGCCGTCAAACGGCCCGGCCGGCGTCAGGCCCCCAGAACGCCGCGGGCCCTCAGAACGTGTTGCCGAAGCTGAGGTGGACCTCAGTCCCCTCGCTGCCCCTGCCGACATCCAGACGCATCTTGCCAAAGGGCCCGACATCAATGCGGGCCCCCACGCCGACACCGAAGTTCGCCTTGAAGCTATCGTGCTCGGCCGGGATGACGAACCCCGGAGCGCGCGTGGGGAAGGCGCCGCCCCACGCATCGCCGACGTCCATGAATCCGACCGCGGCAATGCTCTTGTTGATGGGAACCCGATACTCGGCCATGAGCACCGCCATGTTCTCCCCACGGAAGCGGTCCTCGGCGTACCCGCGAAGGGTGTACGAACCGCCCACGCTATACGACTCGACCAGCGGCACTTCGCCGAGGGTCGTGCCGGCCAGGAGACGCAGGGCCAGGCTGTGGTCGGACCTGGGCATCTGCAGGTACGTACGCGCGTCCAGCGAGATCTTAGTGAAGGTGCTGTCGCCGCCCAGCACGCCGGCCTGCTCGATGAAGAGCGAGGTGAACTGGCCGCGGGTCGGGTTCTGGATGATGTCTCGGGTGTCGAAGAGGGCACCGAAGGTCGCCGTGCTCAGATTCTCATCCGCCAGCGGCGCGTAGACGACCAGCGGAAGGAGCGTATCGCCGGGCTCGGCGATGTCCGGGTCGAGGTTGGGGTTCGGCGGCGGCACCGGTACGTCATCGTCTCGACCGCCAAAGCCCGGCGGCAGGGTCTGAGACGGGCCGACCGCTCCCGTCCCCGGTGCGATGGTGCGCGAGACCTGGAAGAAGGGGTCCGAGATCTTCTCCTTGCGCAGGCGGAGGCTCAGCCGCAGCGAGTCGGCCATCGGCCGCGTCACCGTCAGGTTGAAGCCCTTCCGGCGCTCGTCGAAACGACGGTCTCCGGACGTATACCCTGCGCCCGTCAGGAACTGCCGGCGGCGTTCCGTATCGAAGACGTTCACCTCGAAGGACGTGCCGGCGCTGTCGATGTACGGCTCCATGAACCCCAACTCGTAGCTCTTCCGACCGCCAAACTGAACGGTGCCCGTGATCCGCTCGCCGCGCCCCCGAAAGTTGGTCTCTTGAGCCGACACGATGCCGACCATCTTGTCCAGCGAGCTGTAGCCGAAGCCCGCCGTCGCCTGCCCGGTCCGCCGCTCCTTCAGCGTGATGACGACAATGATGCCCCGCTCGGGGTCCTTGACCCCGGCGCGGTACTGAACGGTCGGCTCCTCGAAGAGGTTCAGGTTGTAGATCGCCAGGATGTCCTTGCGGACCGCCTGCTCGTCATACACATCCCCGGGCTTCGTCTTGATGTGTCGGCGCACGTAGCCGGGCTTGGTCCGTTTGAGCCCCTCCACCACGATGTCCTCGACAACCGCCTCGGTCACAACGAACGTCACGACGCCGAACTCGTCGACCGAGGGCGCCACCAACCCCGCCATCCGCCCATTGGCCGTGTAGTAGTCGCTCAGCTTCTGCGCGTCGCGGCGGAGCGTCGCTGCGTCGATGATCTGACCCGGTCGGCTCGCGATCTCATCCAGCAGCTGATCGTCGGTGAAGATCGTGTTGCCGACGAAGGTGACGCGCTGGATGCGCTTCTTCTCGACCACACCGAAGACGATCGAGACGCCCTCATCCCCGCGCTCGACCGCCGTGCGGACCGCCTCGAAGTAGTTGAGCCCGACCACGGCCCGGCGCGCGTCCTCCAGCTTCGTCCGGTCCGCGTCCGCGTCGGGGTCGAAGGGGTC
>VGFB01000312.1 GCA_016869015.1 Armatimonadota bacterium | reverse complement strand
TCTGTCAAGCGTCATTCGTTGGGTTCCCGGGAGGACAGGCATTCCTGCCTGTCCGCACAGACCTCGGGTTCCGGGCGAGGACAGGCAGGAATGCCTGTCCTCCTGGACGCGAGAACGACCCAAGGAATCACGGCTGACAAGGCACTAAGCGGCCCTTCGGGCCGACGCGCTATGCGCGCACGGCCACGACGAGCGGCGCGGGTCGGGCGACCCGCAGGCACGAAACGGCCACGGCGCGGTGGAGGCCTCACCCCCGGCCCCTCTCCTGAAGGGAGAGGGGAGAACGGCAACGGCCGCCACACCGGGGCCACCACCAGCCAGGCCAGCAGGCGGGACGCCCTGCGGTCCCAGGGAACGGCACGACGACGGCGAGGGAACCACGGAGTACACCGAACACGCGGAAGGGGACGGCGTGGCGACGGCGGACGGCGACGGCCGCCACACCGGGGCCACCACCAGCCAGGCCAGCGGACGAGGGCGTCCGCGCTCCCGGGGAACGACCCGGCCCGAAATGGGGCCGGAATGGAGGTTCAGAGCCATGCTGATTGGATGGTCGGCAGCAGACATCACGCCGGATCGGCCGACGAACCTGCGCGGGCAGTTCCACACGCGCATCTCCCAGTACGTGAACGACCCGCTGACCGCGACGGCGCTGGCGCTGGAGGGCGAGGAGGGCCAGGCGGTCTTGGTCTCGTGCGACCTCGTGGGCGCGCCCGGGGTGCTCGCGCAGCGCCTGCACGAGATGCTCCGCCCCAGGCTTCCCGACCTCGACGTACGCAAGCTCGTCCTGAACGGCACGCACACCCACACCGCGCCCGACATCACCGAGGGTCACTACCCCCCGCTCGGGCCGGAGGTGATGACTCCCGCCGAGTACGCCGACCTCTTCTGCGCGCGCGTAGCCGACGCCGTCGTCGAGGCCTGGGAGGCGCGCAAGCCCGGGGGCGTAAGCTGGGCCTATGGGCACGCGGTCGTGGGGCACAACCGGCGCGCGAGCTATCTGGACGGGCGCTCGGTGATGTACGGCGCGACGGAGGCGCCGGACTTCGCGGGCCTGGAGGGCTACGAGGACCACGGCCTTGACCTGCTGTTCACCTGGGATGAGGCGGGCGCGCTGACCGGACTCATCGTGAACCTCGCCTGCCCGTCGCAGGAGACGGAGGGGGTGAGCTACACCTCGGCCGACTTCTGGCACGAGACGCGCGTCGAGCTAAGGCGGCGCCTGGGGGAGGGGCTGTTCGTGCTGCCGCAGTGCAGCGCGGCCGGGGATCAGTCGCCGCATCTTCTGGTGCACAAGCAGGCGGAGGCGCGGATGCTGGAGCTGCGGGGCCTCACCGGTCGGGAGGAGATCGCGCGGCGCATCGGGCGCGGCGTCGAGGACGTGGTCGACCTCGCGCAGCGCGACATCCTCACGGACCCCATCCTCCGGCACGCGGTTGCAGACATCGGCCTGCCCATCCGCCGCGTCACAGACGAGGAGCACGCGCAGTCGCAGGCGAGGGTCGCGGAGCTGGAGGCGCAGCCGCCCGACCCGAACGACGCCTTCGCGCGCTCGCACCATTTCATCATGCTGCGGCGGAACAAGAAGGTCATCGCGCGGTACGAAGAGCAGGACGCCAAGCCCCTCTTCGACATGGAGCTGCACTGCCTGCGGATCGACGACATCGCCATCGCGACCAACCCCTTCGAGCTGTTCCTCGACTACGGTCTGCGGATCAAGGCGCGCAGTCCCGCCGTTCAGACCTTCGTGGTGCAGATCGCGAGCGCGGGCCCGAACTCCGACGGCACTTACCTGCCGACCGCCCGCGCCCTCGCCGCGCGCAGCTATGGCGCCGAGGCGGTGGACAACACCGTCGGTCCCGAGGGCGGGCAGACGTTGGTCGAGGAGACGCTGAGGACGCTCGGGACGCTGTGGGAGGGTCGGTGAACCAGGGAAGGAGCCGCACACATGAGGACCCCGGCTGCCGGACATACGCTTCACGTCATCAGCCACACGCACTGGGACCGCGAGTGGTATCTCACGTTCCAGCAGTTCCGTGCGCGGCTGGTGGACCTGATCGACAACCTGTTGGGCATCCTGGACCGCGATCCGGGCTTCAAGGTCTTCCACCTGGATGGGCAGACGATCGTGCTGGAGGACTACCTGCAGATCCGCCCGCAGAATGAGGCGCGGCTGCGGGAGCACGTGCGGGAGGGGCGCATCCTCATCGGGCCGTGGTACCTCCTGAACGATGAGTTCCTGACCTCGGCCGAGTCGCACGTGCGGAACCTGCTCTACGGGCACGCCATCGCCGAGGCGTGGGGCGGGGTGATGAAGATCGGCTACCTGCCCGACCAGTTCGGGAACATCGGCCAGATGCCGCAGATCCTGCACGGGTTTGGGATCGACAACGCGATCTTTGGGCGGGGGTACTCGCTGGCCGTGCCGGGGCGGAAGATGGAGCTCATCTGGCGCGGGCCGGACGGCTCGGAGGTGCTGGCGCACCACCTGGCCTTCTGGTACAACAACGCGCAGCGTTTTCCCGCCGACCCGGACGCGGCGGTGCAGTACGCGCAGGGCATCATCGGCCGGCAGGCGCCCGTCGCGGCCACGCGCCACCTCCTGCTGATGAACGGGGTCGATCACCTCGAGGCCCAACCGGACCTCGGGCCGGTCCTCGCCGGGTTGCAGGGGAAGCTGGGCGAGGGCACGGAGATCCTCCACAGCACGCTGCCCGCGTTCATCGAGGCGGTCCGCGCCGAGGCGGCGCCGCTGGACGTGCACGAGGGCGAGCTCCGGGAGGACCGGCACTGCCAGATCCTCGCCGGGACGCTCTCCGCGCGGATGTACCTGAAGCAGGAGAACGCCCGGGTGCAGGCGCTGCTGGAGCGCGGCGCCGAGCCCTGGAGCGCCGCCGCCTGGTGGCACGGCGGGCGGGATGAGCGCGACTTCCTGCGGTTCGCGTGGAAGCGCCTGCTGGAGAACCACCCGCACGACTCGATCTGTGGCTGCTCCATCGACCGCGTCCACGAGGACATGCTGCCGCGCTTCGCGGAGGCGGGCGACGTGGCCGAGCTGGTGGCGGAGCGCTCAGCGCAGTACCTGGCGGACCGGCTGGACACGAGGGCGCTGCCGGAGGGCGGCGCGGCCCTCACGCTCTTCAACCCCCTGGGCGGTCCACGGGAGGAGGTCGCGGTGGTCGAGGCGGAGTTCCTCGCGCCGGGGGCGCCGCACACGGTCAAGGCGCTGACCCCCGAGGGCGAGGAGGCGCCGAGCCAGGTGCTCGACGTGCGGGACACCTTCGTCCGGCGGCTCGACCCGCATGAGCTGCCGCGGGGGGAGCGCGTGCGGCGGTTCCGGTTGGCGCTGGACGCCGCGGCGCCCGGCGGGGGGTGGAACACCTACTTCCTCGTGCCCGGGGGGGCGGGAGGCGTTGAGGGGGTGACCGCCGACGCAGACTCGCTGAGCAACGACCGGCTGAGCGTGGTGGTCCTGCCGGGCGGGGCGCTGGCGGTCATCGACCTGGAGAACGACGTCGAGTACGCCCCGTGCAACCTCTTCCAGAACGGGGGCGACGTGGGCGATGAGTACCGGTACATCCCCCCGGTCCTCGACCGCCTGGTGACGAACGCCGGCGCGGCGGCGACGGTGTCGGTGGAGGCCAGCGGCCCGGTGCTCGGGCGGCTGAGGATCGACACGCGGCTCGTGATCCCTGAAGCCGGGACGCCCGACCGACGGGCGCGCGCCGAGCGGACGACGGCCATCCCGATCACGAGCTGGGTGACGCTGACCCGGGGGAGTCGGAGAGTCGACATCGAGACGCGGGTCACCAACGGTGCCAGGGACCATCGGCTCCGCGCGCTGTTCGCGTCCGGGGCCGATACGGAGACCGCGCATGCCGAGGGGCACTTCGAGGTAGTCACGCGTTCGATCCAACCGCCGGCGGACTGGCCGGGGGCGTCGACCTTCGCGCCACAGCAGACGTTCGTGGCCGTGGAAGACGGCGAGCGCGGCCTGGCGATCCTGAACCAGGGGCTGCCGGAGTACGAGGTGCTGCCTGACGGCGAGCGGACGGTGGCGCTCACGCTGCTGCGGTGCGTGGGGCGGCTGAGCGTGGGGGCCGAGGGCGGCGCCGAGGACGCCGACTACAACGACACGCCGGGCGCGCAGTGTGAGGGCGAACACACCTTCCGCTACGCCATTCTCCCGTACCGGGGCGGGTGGTTCGCCGCCGGTGTCGCCGCCGAAGCGCACGCCTTCAACGCCCCGCTCGCCGCGGCGCAGACCGGGGCGCACGGAGGACCGCTGGCGGCGGCGGGGAGCTTCGTGCGCGTGGAGCCCGAGGGGCTGGTGCTGTCCGCCGTGAAGCCAGCCGAGGACGGGCAGTCGGTCATCGTGAGGGTGTACAACCCGACAGGTGAACCCATCGCGGGGCGAGTGAGCGTCGCCGGCGCCGGCGAGGCGGCCCTGGTACGGCTCTCGGAGGAGACCCTCCGCGGCCTGGAGCTTCAGGGCGGCTCGGCCTCGGTGGAGGTAGGCCCCAAGCGGATCGTGACGCTGGCCTTCCGCCGGTAGGGAGCGAGGGCCGCCGGGCGGGCCTATCGTCTCCGCTGTCCGGCCAGCTGTTGCTCCTCCTGGAGACGGCGGTTCAGTTCGTCCTCCTCGCCGGGAGCGACCTCGCTGAGCAGCCGGCGTCTGATCATGCGGAGGTCCTCCATCGGACGGGCGGAGAGCCGCGTGAGGTGTGCTACCTCGGCGCCGGTCAGCAGGTCGAGGCGTTCGAGGCGTTCCAGCCGTCGCGCCGTGAGCCAGCCGTAGTACCAGGAACCGGGCGTGAGGTTCTCGCGGGCAATGGCGGCCAAGAGGGCCGCCGCATCCTCAGCGGCGAGGCTGTCGGTGGCCAAGTCGAGGTAGCTCTCGAAGAACGTCTCACCCGCCGGCAGCAACGGCATGAGCCGTGGCTCGTCCGTGCCTGTGTGGGCGCGCGCCGGGGCGTCGATCCTGGCCGCGCACAGGCCGGCGGCCGGCAAGGCCGTCTCCGCGGAGGGGTCCGCCTCCGCCAGCAACGTCGCCGCGAGCTGCCCCGTCTCCCACAGCCCCTCGGCCATGTGTCTCTCGGCTGTCTCCCGGAGCCACTCGACGCGCTCGCCCGGAGCCATCGGCTCCAGGCTCCTGCGCAAGTACGCCTCGGTCAGCGAGGGCTCGGTCCCCAGCAGCTGCGCGGCAAGCCGGCCCTGTGCGGCCTGCTCCGGCGAGGCGGCGGCGGGGGGCGCGGCGGCGAGCTGTTCGCGCGCATTGAGGACTGCCTGCTGCAGGGCGGCGCCGTCGGCAACAGCCCGGGGCTCGCCCGGATCGCCCAGCAGGATCGGGTCCACGAAGATGGCCGAGGGAATCACGTTCACGGCGAGGTTGCGGTCGATGACCAGAGTGACCTCTGTCGGGCCCGCCACGGCGAAGCGGTAGTAGACCCCCGAGGCCGTGTGGCGGATGGGGCACGCCGCGCAGCCGCCCGGCCCAACCTGGAGGTAGAGGGTGTGCTCGCGGTTCGGCTCGTAGTAGCGAAGGTCGTTGGCGTAGTAGAGACTGACCCGGTGCAGGCCGGCGGGGATGGTGAACGTCTA
>VGFB01000311.1 GCA_016869015.1 Armatimonadota bacterium | reverse complement strand
GACGCTTGGCCCCCATCGCACGCCCTCCTCTCGCTTCCACCATCCCCGTGCACGGAAGTTGCCAGGAGGGGCGCTGAAGAGCAGAAGTCAGCGGGACGCGCCATCAGGCGATGGCGCGTCCGGATGAGCGCACACGCCGCCGCAGCGCTCGGGGTCAGGGGGGCCTCGTCGCGGATGAGGCCGGCTCACGGCGTGATGCATACCCGTAGGCCGAAGTCGAGGTCCCGGTCCTCGGGGTAGTTGATGTTTCGGGCGGCGGAGCGCTGAACGCTGGGCGAGTTGCCGTACCCCCCGCCGCGCGCGCACCGGTACTCTCCGCTGCCGGGGCCCTCCGGGTCCTGCTCCGGGGAGTCCGCGTAGTACAGCCGGTCATACCAGTCCTGGCACCATTCCTGGATGTTCCCGGCCATGTCCAGGGCCCCGCACCAACTCGCGCCCTCCGGGAAGCTCCCGACCGGGAAGGTCGTTCCGTTGGGCCCCTTGCGGCGGTCGTAGCAGCACTTCGTGGAATCCCACTGGCTGCCCCACGGGAACCACCGGTTCTCAGGGCCCCGGGCCGCGTACTCCCACTGCGCCTCCGTCGGCAGCACGAGGCCGTAGTGATGGCAGTACGTTGCGGCCTCACCCCAGCTCACCGCACCCAGCGGGTGGTTCCCGGGTTCGCTGCTCTCCTCAGGGAACTCCGCACCCGTGGCCTGACAGTAGGCGCGGTACTGAGCGTTGGTGACTTCGCACTTGCCCAGCCAGAAGCCCTTGCCGATCCGGACCGCGTGGACCGGCGCTTCGGCCTCGTTCCGCTGGCCGTCGAGGCGCCCGATGGCGTACCGGACGTCCTCCTCTGTGGAGCCCATCCTGAACTTGCCGGCGGGCACCCAGACCAACACGCTGCCGTCCGGCCCCACGATCTCCTCGCCGACCGTGCTCCCCGGGCTCAGCCAGGGCTTCGTCTCCGCCGGCTGCGCACCCGGCACCCCACACAAGGCCGTCAACGCCGCCACTGCCGGCGCGATGCGTCCCATGCGGTCCGCCCCCCTCTTTCTTGGGTTGGCTCTACGGCGTGATACAGATGCGGAAGCCGATGCCGTAGTTGCGCTCATCCGGCCGGCTGGAGTTGCCGCGGAAGGCGGAGCGGCACGCCCAGGGCAGGTCGCCGAGGCACCCGCCGCGCAGGACACGGTACTCGCCCGTGGTCGGGCCTGTCGGGTCCGGTTCGGGCGAGTCCAGGTAGTAGAGGGAGTCGTACCAGTCTGCGCACCACTCCATCACGTTCCCCGCCAGGTTCAGCGCGCCACACCAGCTGGCCCCGGCGGGGTTGCTGTCTGCCGGCATGGTGGTTCCGTTCGGCCCCTTGTGGTCTCGATAGCAGCAGCGGGATGCCTCCCAGAAGTCGCCCCACGGGTACCAGCGGTCTTCCGAACCGCGCGCGGCATACTCCCACTGTGCTTCGCTCGGCAGCACCGCGCCGAGACGGTGGCAGTAGGCCACGGCCTCGTCCCAAATCACGCCTCTCACGGGGTGGTCGTCCGGGTCGGTGCTCGCTTCGGGGAACGTCCGCTCCGTCTGCTGACAGAAGGCGCGGTACTGCGCATTCGTCACCTCGTGCTTCCCGAGCCAGAAGCCGCGGCTGATCCGGACCCTGTGCACCGGTTGGTCGCGCCCCAATCCCTCCGCGGTGGCCTCCCGGAACCGGCCTGCCGCATACCGGATGTCCTCGTCGGAAGCGCCCATCAGGAACGCCCCCGAAGGCGCCCACACCAGCACGCCGCCGTCCGGCCCGGCAATCTCCTCGCCTACCGTGCTCCCCGGGCTCAGCCAAGGCTTGCCTTGGCCGTGTGCCCCGGCGACGAGGCACGACCCCAAGACGCACACCAGGACTCCTGCCATGTTCCTCATGCTGGTCCCCCCTTCAGACCCCTGTTCGCTCACCTCGTCGAACCGCCTGCGTCTCGGCCTGACACTTCGCCCTCGGGCCGCCTACTCCTGCCGCCGGCCGTTCCCGCGGATCCTGAGGCGGCCCCGCTCACGGCTTCTCGTTCCTCGCGAACCAGCCGAGCAGGAGCTGCTTGCGGTCTGTGGGCTCGGTGGTTGGGGTGCGGTCGTCTTTGTTGGGACCGTGCTCAAGACTCCAGCCGTCCCACTCGCGATAGGCGTGATAGGTCCAGTCCCAGCCGTACTCCTCGAAGAGCTCGATGCAGTCCCGCAGGTAGTTCGCGGCCCCGGGGGCCCAGCGGATCGCGCTGAACTCGCCGCAGTAGACGTGCACGTTGTAGGCTAGCTGGAACTCGCGGACGGGCGCGAGGACCTCCCGCAGTCGCTCCTTGTCCCACAGCGTGTCGCGGATCTTCCCAGGGTAGGCGACACCCGTCGGCGAGTCGTAGACGCCCTGGTGGGTGAACTCCCCGGGAGTGTACATGTGGACCTGGTAGATGATGTTGGGCACGTCGATGGGTTCCAGCTCGCGGAAGCCGTCGGCCGAGTCCCACTGGTCGGCCTCGAGGAAGATCGGCACCTCGGGGTCGATGGCGCGGATGGCCTTCGCGCACCGCACCTGGGCGCCGAGGTAGTCGGCGACGCCCTCGGGGGAGGGGAGGGTCTGCACCGGCTCGTTCACCAGGTCATAGCCCCACACCACCGGGTTGCCCTTGTACCGGCGCGCGGCCTGCTCCCAGAGCGCGATCCAGTGATCCTGGTACAGGGGCTCGTGGAAGATGGCGAGGTCGCGGTTCTCGTAGCGCCCGCCGCAGGGGGAGTGCATGTCCACCACGACCTTGATGCCGTAGCGCCCGCAGGCCTCCAGGACCTTGTCGAGGTCCTCAAGCTCGGCCGCGTACCAGGCGTCGTACTCCGCGAGGTCTCGCTCGGTACCGACTGCGCCCCAGTTGCGCGTCATCTGCCAGCGGATGACGTTCGCCTTCCACTCCTCGCCCAGCACGCGCAGGTCCTCATCGCGGAACTGGTTCGGCGACATCACGCCGCGCAGGCGCGGGAGACCGTGCCCCCGAAAGGCCGGCGGCGGGTTGACGGGCAGCGCCGGACGCTTCGGCGGCGGACCCTTGTGCACGGTGACCTTGAGATTGTCGAACCACGCCGTTCCGGAGCAGTCCTGCAGGCCGAGGTTCAGCTCGCCGTCGGTCGCATCCCCGGCGATGGCGGAGATGAAGCTCAGCTTCTTCCAGTCGAACGTCCCAGACACGCCGTTCTGGTTCTGCCAGTGCGGCCCGGACGCCTCGGACTTGTAGTGCAGCATGAACTTCACGCCGAGGTAGCTCTGCGACGGCTCGGTCACCCCCTCCGCCTTCGCGAGGCACTCGAAGAGCAGCCGACAACCTCGATAGCGCGTCAGGTCCAGCGGCATCCGGATCATGTTCCCGCCCGCCGCCTGCTCGGCCGGAACCGCGACCTTCAGCGACGTCGTGCCCTCGTGCCCCTCGACCCACTCGGCGAAGGGCGCTGCCGACCACGCTCCCTGAGCCTCGGGCGTATCGAGGCTGCTCTCGAACACCACCTGCCCCGGCGGTGGCGCCTCCTGCGCACCCGCGGTCGCCCCCAGCCACACCATCGCGAAGTTCAGCATGCCCGTCCTCCCGTTCCCGTGGCCGCGGCGTCAGCCATGACGCCCTCGCCGCGGTCCCCGCTTCTCACTTCGCACTTCTCACTTCTCACTTCGCACTTGCCCCCATGAACCCCTCGTGGAAGAACACCGGCTTGTACCCGCGCTCGGTCACCCAGCGGATCGTCGCATCGAGCCGCTGCGGATGGTCGGGGACGTAGTTCGCGTAGAAGTCCCAGAAATACTGTTCGTGGGTGAACAGGTCCATGATCTCCGCGTGGTTCGGGTCGGCGGCGAGCGGTTCCAGTGTCGGCGCGATCCGATCGATCGGCGTGTTGTTGCAGACGATGTCGACCCGGGAGAACACGAGGCCGCTCGCGAAGTCCATCAGGCAGTCGTGATTCCACAGATACTCCGACCGGGCGTGATCGAGCCAGTAGTTCACGTCGTACCCGTGACTGGTGGGGTGCCCGAAGCCCGACAGCACTCGCACCCCGTGGTCGTACAGCGGCCGGTAGGCCTCGGGCACGATCATGCCCCAGTGGATGACCGTCGGGGGGACGAGGCTCTGCTCCCCGGCGAAGCGCGCGATCTGCTCCTCGACCTTCCCCAGCTCGCGCATTAGCTGCTCTGGCGCGGCGTACTGGTAGGGCCGGTCGGGCCGGTTGGCATGCGCATGGAAGGCCAGGCCCAGCCAGTCCGCGCAGGCCTCCCACTCGGCCCGGTAGCGGTCGGGGAAGTCGGGCAGCAGGAACTGCGGCTGCCCAAACTCCTCCTGGGCCTCCAAGTAGATGTTCACCGTGAACTTGGCGCCATACTCGCGGTTGAGCGTGCGGAGCATGTCCAGGTAGAAGCAGTCGAAGAGCGAGGCGTATTGCCTCCGCGCGATGTCGCGCAGGAAGAAGCTGTTGTCGTCGATCGAGAAGCGGTACCGCGGGAAGGAGTGCCGGTCCCACACGACCCGCACCCGATGCTCTTGCCGGCCGTAGGCGCCGTCCTGCACGGCCGCGAGATCGGTCTCGCGCTCCGTCAGCGTCACCGACGCCTCGAAGCGCCCGGAGGCCGTCTTCGCGGGCGCCCCGTTGACGGTCACGCTCCCGTAGAGCTCGCACTGGCCGGTCACAACGATCCGCAGCGCGCCCCCGGCGTCCTCGCCGTGGTGTCGGTTCAGCACGGCCCCGTGGAACGGCCACTCGGTTCGTAGCATGTCTCGGACTCCCGGTGGTGCGGATGGAAGCGCCCCGGAGCATTCGCGCGCGGAGGTGAACGAACCTGTCTCCCCGGGGGTTCGGTCAGCGGGTCGTCGGTCGCAGCAGACCGCGGACGTTGACGGCCTCCAGGCGCTTGGCGAAGATCGGGCCGTGTGCACCGAGATAGCCGACCCGAGGCAGCGCGAGCAGCGGCGTGCCTGGGCCGACGAGGCCCGGACACATCGTGACGGCCGTGGCGTAGCCCAGCTCGGCCAGCAGGCTCATCGCCCGGTCGTCCCAGTCGCGCGGGCCCCCGTTCGGATAGGCGAAGTGCCGGACCTCCCGCCCCGTCTCGCGCTCGATGACTGCCTTCGAGACGCTCAGCTCCTCCTGTAGGACCTCGTGGGCCAGCCGGGACACGATGGAATGCGAGCACCCGTGCGAGCCGAAGGTCATCAGGCCTGTGTCCGCCATCTGCCGCACCTGCCCCCAGCTCAGGAAGCGCAGGGCCGAGGGCATTGGAGACAACGCCGCGAGATCGACGCCCAGGCGGTCAATGAGCTGCTCGGTCAACGCCTTCCGCTCCTGTGGCGGCCGATCGTACAGGGCGTTGACGAGGGTTAAGCCGGCCGCATCCCTGGCCTCCGGACTGCCCAACGGCAGAGGCGGCGCGTCCGATCCGAGCACCTCGGGCGCCGAAAGCGCGGCCAACGGCGTCTCCCGCAGGGCAACGTGCAGTCGGTTCAGCCAGATGCCGGTCCGGGCGCCGATGTAGTCGGTGGTCAGGAAGATCGTGGCGGGGAGGCCGAACTCCTGAAGAACGGGCCAGGCGACGCGGAAGTTATCCTCGTAGCCGTCGTCGAACGTAATGGCAACCGCTCGC
>VGFB01000310.1 GCA_016869015.1 Armatimonadota bacterium | reverse complement strand
GCCGCCATCGAACTGGCCGTCGATGAAACCGGGGAGTTCAGCCTCGAGACGACCGCCGAGGGCTACGCGCGCATCCGAGGCCTTGCGGACGAGATCGGGATCCAGCTCCCGACCGTGGCGACCGGTCTCGGGTGGGCGTACCCGGTCGTCGGCCCCGATCCGGCGGTCTGTGAGAAGGGCAAGCAGGTGGTCCGTAAGTGCCTGGAGGCCGCGAAGGCCCTCGGGGCCGAGGTGATCCTCTGTGTGCCCGGATCGGTCACGGATGACTTCGCCTACGACGTCGCCTCTGAGCAGCTCGTCACGGCGTTCCAGGCCCTGGGCGATGAGGCCGCGGACTACGGCGTGGTCATCGGCCTGGAGAACGTCTGGAACAAGTTCATGCTCAGCCCGGTGGAGTTCGCCGCCCTGGTGGATGCCATCGACCGCCCGTACGTCCAGGCGTACTTCGACGTGGGCAACGTGGTTCTGACCGGCTTCCCGGACCAGTGGATCCGCATCCTGGGGGCCCGCATCAAGGCTGTCCACTTCAAGGACTTCAAGCGCAGCATCGGCACCATCGAGGGGTTCATCGACCTGCTGGAGGGCGACGTGCCGTGGGACCGCGTCATGGCCGCCTTCAGGGCCATCGGCTATACGGGCGCCGTCACGGCCGAGATGATGCCCCCCTACGCGCACTTCCCCGAGCGCTTGCTCGAGGCGACGTCCCAGAGCATGGACCGCATTCTGTCGCTGGCCTGACCGGCGAGAGAGGGAGCAGACGGCGATGGCTGAACAGACCTACGAGTACCTGATCCTCCGCCTGTCCGGGGACCGCGCGGCCCACCTTGCGGAGCGGCTGAACCAGCACGCTGCGGAGGGCTACGAGCCGATCATGATGTGCGGCGATGCGGCCCTGAGCCTGCTCTTGCGCCGGCCGAAGGAAGCCAAGCTCGAGCCCCCCGAGGAGGCGGTCTGACGCGCCGCTGCGGAGGCCCGGGAATCGAAGAGCCGCCCCGCTGGGGGGCGGCCCTCCGAGTGTCCCGCCGTGAACCGCCTGGGGGGTGCGTTTCGGGCGGGAGGCTCTTGGTGGCTGGTATACCCCGAGCGGGCGTTTTCGACACGTGACGCCGGTCACGTCGAACCTCGACGAACGGAAAGGAAGAGACAACGTGGCTGAAGTCGGACTTGGTCTTATCAGTTGCGGCAACATGGGTCGGAGCCTCATCGTGAGCGCCGCCGACATCCCCGATTGCGCGGCGCGCTGCGTGGCCGATGTCGATGCCGCCAAGGCGCAGGCTCTGGGCGAGGAGTTGGGCTGTGGCTGGGTCACGGACAACGACGCCCTGCTGGCGCGCGACGACGTGACCGCCGTCATCATCGCGGCGCCGAACTTCCTGCACCGGCAGATTGCCGAGCAGGCCGCCGCCGCCGGGAAGCACATCTTCTGCGAGAAGCCGATGGCCCTGAACAAGGCCGACGCCCTCGCCATGGTTGAGGCCGCCCGCGCGGCCGGCGTGAAGCTGATGATCGGCCAGGTCCTGCGTTACCTGCCGCCCTGGCACTACATCAAGTCCCTCGTCGATTCTGGCCGCCTGGGCAAGCCCTTCGCCATGCAGACCACCCGCATCGGCGGGGGATGGGGGGGAGGCACGTACCATGCCCAGTGGCGGCTGAAGCGCGAGACCTGCGGCGGCCCGCTGTTTGAGATCAACGCCCACGAGATCGACTTCATGCGCCAGATCATGGGCGAGGCGACCCGCGTCACCGCCGGCCTTGGGCGCTTCGTCGAGACCGAGATCGACTATGAAGATCTCGCCATGCTGCAGATCGAGTTCGCCGACGGCGGCTTCGGCCAGCTGCTCGCCGGCCACTGCGCCCAGATCGGCATCTACGAGATGAAGCTCTATTGCACCAACGGTACCGTGATGGCCGGCGGCCCGCACGGGCTGCAGTACAAGCTGGTGGGCGAGGACACGGTCATCGTCTCCGCCGAGGAGCAGCAGGCCGAACCCGGTGTCCGTCGCGAGGTACGCGAGTTCGTCGAGTGCATCCTCAACGACACGGAGCCCACGATCCCCGGCGAGGAGGGCGTCAGCAACGTGGAGATCGCCCAGGCCGCCCTCATCGCCTCCGAGGAGCGCCGCCCGGTCGATCTGCCGCTGTAGCGGCAGTCCGGACCCGGGAGTCTCTGTCATGGAACGCGAAGCGCTGGAGCAACTGCTGGAGGGCGTGCGCCTCGGCGAGATGACTGTCGCGGAGGCCTTGGAGCGCCTGCGGGAGCTGCCGTTCGAGGACCTCGGCTACGCGAAGGTCGACCACCATCGGGCGTTGCGCCAGGGCTTCCCGGAGGTCATCTTCTGTCAGGGCAAGGCGCCGGAGCACGTGGTCGCCATCGTCCGCTCGATCCGGGCGCGCTCCAGCCTCGTGCTCGCGACGCGCGCGAGCCGCGAGCTCTACGAGGCGGTCCACGCCGACGCCCCGGAGGCGGTCTACCACGAGCCTGCTCGCATCATCCAGGTGGGGGAGCCGCGGCCTGACCCGGCGAGCAAGGGCGCGGTGCTCGTGATCAGCGCCGGCACGGCCGATCTGCCCGTCGCCGAGGAGGCCGCGGTCACCGCCGAGGCGGCGGGCTGCCCGGTCGAACGCCTCTACGACGTGGGTGTCGCGGGGATCCACCGCCTGCTCGCGCATCGCCAGGCCCTGGACGCCGCCCGCGTGCTGATCGTCGTGGCGGGGATGGAGGGGGCTCTGGCCAGCGTGGTCGGGGGCCTGGTTGACAAGCCGGTGATCGCGGTGCCGACGAGCGTCGGCTACGGTGCGAGCTTCAACGGCTTGGCGGCGCTGCTGGGGATGCTGAACAGCTGCGCCTCGGGCCTGGTGGTCGTCAACATCGACAACGGCTTCGGCGCCGGCTACTTCGCCGCCATGCTCACCCGCCTCTGAAGAAGGGGACGGAGGCATTTCTCAGCCCGCAACGGAAAACGCCTCCGTCCCATTCCTCACATATCAGACCCCTCCAGTTCCGCCTTTCCTCGCAAGAGGAGGTCCAGCGCCTCCACGGGATCGCGCTCCGCCCACTCCCGGGCAACGCGCAGCATCTCCAGCGCCAGCCACGCCGCTCCGGTCGGCGGCTCCTCCGCAAGGCGCGCAGAGAGCGCCTCCGCCTCCGGGTCGAACGCCGCGGCCGCCGCCAGCATCTCCCGCACCTCCGGGGCCTCGATCTCGCCCCGCTGGATGCCGTCCTCCACCTCCCGACACAGACGCGGGGCGTCCGCCTCGATGCCCTCGGGCGATCCGGACTGCCTCAGGTAGAGGATCACGATCCGCTCGCCCCTCAGCCGTGACATCGGAGCGAAGCCCGTGTACCAGAAGTTGAACCCGCCCTGGTACATCTGCAGGAAGCTCCCCGCCTCCCGCCAGACCGACTCGTACAGCGGCAGGATCACCCCCAGCGAGACCGCGCGTTCGGGGTTGTACAACAGCATGTACGGGCGCTCCGCGTTGAGGCGATCAACGACGTCCCGGCCCGGCTCCCACGCACCCACTCCGGCGTAGGCATTCCGCTCGCCCAGGTCCATCACTGCGCCCTGGTGTCTGCGCCCCTCCGCATCCACGAAAGCGTAGTGCGTTAGCAGGCTCAGATCGACATCCAGCTTCGGCGCGAAGCGCACGATCGACCCCTCAGGCGTCAACGCCGACGACCCGAACCGGCTCACCACCACCAGCCCCTCGGGCCGCAGGTAGTACACCGCCTCATGGGTGACCGCATGGTCGGGGTCCAGCTCGCAGTGCACCCGAAGCGGGCCGCGCTCCGGATCGCCCTCCACCGTCGGTGTGCTCTCACTGGTGCGCCCCTCCGCGGACCCGACGTTGTAGCCGTACCAGGGCCGCTCGCCGCCCGCCCGCAGCAGCGAGACGAACTCGGCCTCGCCCGCCGGCTGCGCCAGCAGGTCGAACGTCCCGGCCTCGCGCGACAGCTCCACCCGCCAGCCCTCGCCGCTGAGCTGCACCGGGGCCGCGGTCGCGGGCGCGCAGCGGACCGCGCCCATCAGCGCCAACGCAATGAGCGCCCTCATTCGATCACCACCAGCGTGTAGACGTCCGTGCTCGGAAGCGGGATCTTCACCGTGTGTCGCCCGCCGATCGACGTGGGCCCCGCGATCCCCTCCCGCACGGCCGCGCGCCGCGCAATCGTGACGGGCGACCAGGTCAGCTGGCCCTGGGGGGTCCCGGCGTCCGGCGACAGCGCCCGCACCGTCTTGTCCCGCACGCCGAAGTCGCGCGGCAGCGTCAGGTATAGCGCCGTCTCTCCCGCGGGTCGGAACCCCCGTCCCGGCGCGTAGTCCCGGTTGATCACGTCGATCAGCAGCGCATCGCGATCGGTCGCGCGACGCACGTGCAGCTGCAGGTTGGCGGCCAGGTCCCGCGTCGCGACGGCGGGCACGTGCCCCAGTTCGCCCACCAGCAAGTGGCCCAGCGCGATCCGCGTCTCCGGGTCCTTGGTCGCCACATACGCCTCGTAGCCGTCCCGCAGCTCGTGCACGTGCGGATCGCCCTTGGCCAGCCCCAGCGGCAGCATCGCTCGCCGTTGTCGCGACGCGTCGACCTGCCCGAACGGCCCCGAGCGCACGAGAATCCCCCCGGCGGTCACGTAGTCCGCCAGCGCGTTGAGGTTCGCCTCGGTCAGCGCGTATGCCGACGGCGCAATGAGGATCTCGAAGTCGCTCAGAGCCCCCGGGGCCTCGTCGGGAAACAGGCGGCCGTCGCCGAGGAAGACGGTCTCGAACTGCAGGTTCGCGTCGATCAGCGCCTGGCACACCCCGGTGTACTCCCGGCAGTGCGCCGGGCCCTTCAGCGTCCAGTGTGTCGGGTACATGTCCCAGGTGTACGACGCGCTGGAGAACAGCACCCCGATCTGTGCCTCCGGGCGGCTGCGCGCGTAGTACCGGTCGTGGTGCTCCGCGAAGAACCGCCCGCACCGCCGCAGGCTCTCCCGCGCCCCCTCCCACTGACTGAACCGGTAGTGCAGCGCGTGGTAACACCCCGTTGCGTAGGCCTCCGCGCACAACCACTCGACCAGGCGGTCCTGCTGCTCGCCCGGCAGCGCCGCGAAGAAGTCCGGCGCTTGCTGGATGTCCAGGAACATGCAGACCTTCTTCTCCGGCGTCGCGGCCCGCGCCGCGCGGTACATGGGGATGAAGGACGCTTCCGGAGGCAGAACCTGCCTCCCGCGAACGCCCCCATCCACCCGCGCCTCGATGCCCCAGCCTGTCCCGATGTTCACGTGGTCGTAGATCGCCGACTCGCCCAGCAGCACCGCGCACAGCGTCGAGAGGTCATACTGGTTGGCGTTGGTCAGCAGGTCGCGCCCGTACTGCTCCTGCGCGTGCGCCTTCGAGTCCGCCACGATCTCCCGTTCGTACCGCAAGGTTGCTTCCAGCTGGAACAGCCACCACTCGTCGTGCAGCGGGCTTTCCCACGGCTTCTCGCTGAGGCCCTTCCCAGCGAGGTAGTCGCGGTAGTGGAAGCCGTCGAGGTCCTCAATCCCGAACCGCTCGCGGAGCGCCGCCGCGGTATGCTTCCCGCGCAGGTGCTCGCGCAGCTGCGCGCAGCAGTGGTCGCAGAACCCCGGCAGCGGGGCCATCCAGTAGTAC
>VGFB01000309.1 GCA_016869015.1 Armatimonadota bacterium | reverse complement strand
TTCCTGCCTGTCCTCGCCCGGATCCCGAGGTCTGTGCGGACAGGCAGGAATGCCTGTCCTCCCGGGAACCCAACGAATGACGCTTGGCAGAGCACCAGCCATCCTGCGCTCCTCCGGAGCGCCGACGCCCCCCACAGCCAACGACGCCCTCCGCTCACCCGCGCTCTCACCCTCGCCCCGAGGGGCTCGTTCCACCTGCTCACGAGAATCGGCCCACGGCCTCGCGCTTCCCCGTCACGGCAGGGTCGTCAACGTCGTCAGCGACAGCGCGGGCAGCGTCAACTCGAGGGTCCCAGCGCTCGGTGTAACGGGCTGCCGTTCCTCGAAGCTGCGGGTCTCGTCGGTGAGGACGGCGCGGAGTTGCCTCACCTCGGACGGAAGGCCCTCGAGGGTGACCGGGCGTTCGGCGCCGAGGTTGGCGAGATGCAGCGTGTGGACGCGCTTCCCGTCCCGATCGCCCGCGAAGGCGGTGAAGAGGACCTTGTCGCGGTCGGAGGCGGTCGTGAGCGCGTCGGCGTCCAACGGCGTGAGGTTGCAGAAGTGCCGGACGAACTGATAGCGGACTGTGGGCACGACCGTCTCGTTGCCCGCCGCGTCTCTCTGCAGCTTGCAGATGGCGTAATCGTTGGTGAACTCCCACTGCATGGTGCCCTGCGGCCGGGCGTGGAGGAGGAGTTCCTGGTACATCTGCACCTCGCGGAGCGCGTAGTGGAAGGAGTCGTAGGCCGCGCTGCGCCAGGCGCCGGCGTCTACGCCAAGCTCCGTGACGAGGAGGGGAAGCTTCAGCCGCTCGGCCAGGTCGCCCCAGGCCGCGTACTCCTGGGGGCTGGCGCCGCCCCAGGAGTGGAAGGCCACGGCCGTGACGTACTGCATCGCCTCGGGGTCGGCGGCGGCCGCTTCGGCGTAGGTGTGGGTGCCGCGAGGCCCGGTGGCGTCGGCCAGGAGCATCTTGGTCTTCAGCCCCAGCTTCGCGCAGTGGGCGCCCAGGAGCTTGATGGCGTCCCGGTGCTCCTCGGGGGTGAGCCAGACATCCACGCCGATGTTCGCCTCGTTGAAGCAGAACAGGTCGGGCTCGACGCCGTACTGATCGCGGGCGTAGACGAGGTATGAGCCGAGGCACTCACAGGCCTCATCCCACTGGTCCGCGGCGATCTTGCGACGGCCGCCGCGGACCTCGGTGGCCGGGGGATCGTAGATCCACTTCGGCATCCCCCAGATGCTGATGACGTAGGGCAGGCCGAGGTCCTGGATCTGCTTTGCCAGCTCGAACTCGCGGCGGAGGTTGCTGTTCGGCTGGTCCTGGGCCTTGAGGTAGTCCCAGTTGGTGCTCGCGGGGTCATCGTTGTCGTTCTCGGGCTCCCACTCATACGGCGTCATCTCGGTGCGCGCCCAGGCCTGCTGCAGGTTCGCGAGCGTGTACTGGGTGATGGGCGATTCGATCCCGAAGCAGTAGTTGCCCCCGAAGCCGTGCAGCCGGTAGCGCACCTTCCCCGCATCCAGCGTGAGCCGCGCCGGGGAAGTGTCGGGCTGCGTGGCGAGTGCAAAGGTCGCGGCGAGCGCGGTTGACTCGCCGGCCTTCAGCGAGGGCGCCAGTTGGCAGAAGGCGGAGTAGGTGGGGTTGTCCCATTCGCGGTTGTCCTGCACAACGACGGGCAGGGCGCGGTCGAGGGCGATGCTGAGCCTGGTTCTCGCGGCGGAGTCGGTGAGGCGGATGGCGTTCGTCTGCGCGCGGGCGAAATGACGGGCCGCCGGCCGGTCCACCGGCAGGGCGGTCACGGCGCCGCCGAGGTCACAGGCGCCCCCCGCGAAGACGGCCACGGGCACGTCGATCCACAGGAACACGCCCTCGATCTGTACCTCGGCGTCCGCGGTGACCCGAATGTCGAGCCGGGCGCCGTCGGTCGTCTCGGTCAGCGTCTCCTCATAGCGGTAGCTCCGGCCCGGCTCCAGCTCGATGCGGCCGGTCCAGGTCGTGCGACCGGCCTCACGGGTGCGCTTCACGTCGCGCGCGTCGGTGAGGCCCGGAAGCCTGCCCCAGCCCTGGAGCGGCAGCCGGAGGTTGGTCTCCACGGCCAGGCTCTCGCCGCCGGAGAGCATGGCGGAGATCCGCCCGTTGCCGTCGGTGACGACGGTCTCGGCGGCACAGGCACTCAGCAGCGGCAGGCCTGCCAGAGACAGCGCGGTAAGCGTCAGGGCTCGCATGGGTTCGTCCCCTCCATCGTGTTGGGGCCGGGGCTATCGCGCCCGACACGAGGCCTCGCACTCGGCGACGGCGGCGGTGGCCTGGTCCCAGGTCAGGATGCCGCGTTTGGCGCCGATCGAGCTGATGACGGCGGCAGCGTTGACCGCGCCGTAGCGCAAGGCCCGGGCAAACGGCTCGCCCTTGCACAGGGCCGCGGTGCAGGCCGCGGCGAAGGCATCGCCCGCGCCCAGGGTCGAGACGACCTTGGCCTTGCAGGCCGGGACGCTGTAGTACGCCGCCCCGTCGATGGCCTGACAGCCCTTGGCGCCCTCGGTGATGACCACGCGCTCCGCGCCGGCGTCCCTCAGCATCCTCAGCATCTCGCGCTCGTCGTGCCGCCCGCGTCGCGGCTCGACGCCCGTGAACCGGTAGGCCTCTTCCTTGTTCAGGAAGAGGATGTCCATGTGGCAGACCAGGCCCCGGCAGGCGAGGAGGCCCTGACGGAACTGCGTGCTGCCCGGGTTCGAGGCCAGGAAGATGCGATGCTCGGCACAGAACTCGACGAGGCGCGGGTACAGCGACGCCGTCTCGCCCGACAGCGACCCGACGAACACCGCTCGGGCGGTCTTCAGCCGGTCCCAGTCGATCTCGTCCTCGCGGAGGTGGAGGGTTGCGCCGCGATACACGAGCACGGTGCGGTCTCCCGTGGGGCCCGTGAGGATCGCCGAGTAGCCGGTACGATGCTGGGGATCGGCGACCAGCATGGAGCCGTCGATCTGCTCCTCCCGCAGGCGCTCGCGGATGATCTCCCCGGAGCGGTCCTCGCCGACCTTGGCGACGACCGCTGTGCGCAGCCCGAAGCGGTGGAAGGTGAAGGCCGTGTTCGTCGCCCCGCCGCCCGTGGTGATGAACATGTCGTCGACGTCCACCTTCGCGCCGTAAGGCAGCGCGAGGTAGGCCTCCTCGGCCTCGTACGACTCCAGGCGCATCACCTGGATGCCCTGACTCATGATGAAGACATCCTGAGTCGCACTGCCGATGGTGACCACTTCGCAGGCACTCATGGACCCTATCCTCCGGCGCGCTGAGAAGGTGCTGTCGGGGCTGGAGCCCCGACCTACGGGCCGCGTCGGGCGCCGAGGGCCTTCACCCACTCGGCCACTTCAGCCACCGGGGCGGTGCGGAGGCGGTCCCGATGGCGATGGAGATGCCGACACAGCTCGGTGAAGTCGACGGTCGCCACGGGCAGATGCCCCGCGTCGATCCCGTGGAACACGAACAGCCCCCAGCGCCCGCGCGAGGCGCACTGCTCGGCGAGGCCCACGAGCTGCGCCCCGGTCATGCGGGAGACATCCCAGGACCAGAGGTAGTGCAGGTCGCAAGTGAGCGGGTGGTTCGGCACTTCGCCCAGGCCGCGCGCCGCGATGAAGTGGCGGGCGATCACGGGCACGTAGCTCTGTCGGGTGGGCCCCTCGCCCACATGCGACTGCCAGCAGGGGTAGCAGAACGAGCGCCCGTTCGGTCGCGGGAACAGCTCGCTGAGCCTTCGCTCCGCCTCGAGCACATCGGCCTCGATGTCCGCCAGGGTCAGGTTCTCGAGGCCGCGCGCCTGCGGATCATCGCTGAACGCGCGCGAGCAGGTGTGGCTCAGCGAGTGGTTGCCGATCTCGTGGCCGGCCTCATGCGCGGCGACCCACGGCTTCAGCTTCTCCCGCCAGTCGTCCGCGCGTGGCCCGATGTAGAAGGTGCCCTTGAGACCCAACTCGTCCATTAGCGGAATCGCCGTCCGCAACTGCGACGGCAGCCCGTCATCGAAGGTCAGCGAGACGACGCCCTCGATGCCGTCCGGCCAGAGGGTCCGCGACATAGGTGGACTGGGTCTCCTTACCGGGCTGAGCCGTCGTTCCTCGTGGGCGGGGCGTGGGCCTGCAACGTCCCTGCGGAGCGGGCTCATGCCGGCTGACGAGACGCTGGCGTGGGCGCCGCTTCGCGGGTCGGGCGCTTGGGCTGGGACCTGTCCGCAGATTCGGTGTTTACGCGCCGTTGTGCGGGTGGTATACTCGCCTCAGTTCAATACCCGGCCGGGCTTCCGTCTTCCTGGAGGTCCGTATTACTGCGCCAGGGGCCCTTCGGGGCCCCTGTAAGGTTCTACGGGGTGGCATCGGCCATGGCCTATCGGGTGCGGGTCTTCGTGGACTTCTGGAACTTCCAGCTGTCGTGGAACGCGCATTACGGTCCGCACACCCGATGCGACTGGCGGGCGCTCCCGCGCGTCCTCATGGAGAGGACCCGTGAGGAACTTCGAACGGCAGGCGTCAGCGAGGAGCTCCAGTTGGAGGAGACGCGCGTCTATGCCTCCATCGACCCGAAGAGCGAGGGCGACGCCCGGCTCTCCCGGTGGCTCAACGACTTCCTTGACAGGCAGCCGAGTGTTCGCGTCTTCTCGCGGCCGCGCGTTGCCGTCCGCCGCATTGTGCGCTGTCGGAAGTGCCGGCGCGAGCTCCGCCACTGCGATCACTGTGGTGAGGTGCTGACAGCCAGCATCGAGAAGGGGATTGACACCGCGATCGTCACCGACCTGCTCGCGTTGGCGTGGGAGGCCGCGTACGACATCGCGATCCTCATCTCATCAGACGCCGACATGATCCCGGGAGTCGAGCACATACAAGCCCGTGGTCTGAAGGTGGTGAATGCCACCTGGCCGCCGAAGGGAGTACACCTGGCGCGAGTGTGCTGGGCGTCCTTCCCCATACCTCAGGTGTACCCGCAACTGGTCATCGCCTAGATCGATCGCCGGCCGGGAGGCAGCGGCCATCGCTCTCCGCCTGCCCCGGTTGGTCTGGCCCCGGAAGGAACTCCCCGCGACGAGACGGAATGACCTTGACGTCAGGGACGCATACCGCTGCGAGGCTGTGGACACCCGCGGAGGATGCTGAGCCATGCTGTGTTGCCGGACTCCGCTTCGGATCGCGCTTCGGGCTGCCGGGGCGCTGCTGGTTGTCTTGCCCTGGTGGGCGCTGAGTCAGACCGCGCCGCCGGCGCCGCCCGCCGAACCTCCACCGCCGGAGACGGGGCTCGTGGCCCCGGTGACAGGCGCCCCGAGCACGGGCGCTCCCACGGCGCCGGGCCCGACACCGCCGACCGCCATCGCCCCGCCGGCGCAGCCCGCGGCGCCGCCCGAGGGCGAGGTCGAGCCGCCTGCGGAGGAGGCAGAGGAGCCGACGGAGGAACCGGAGGCGATCATCCCGCTGTTCGGCCACGACGTGTTCGCCGGGGCCGCTGAGCGCCCGTTGCAGCCCACGCTCACGCCGCCGCCTCCCACCTATGTCCTGGGCCCCGGCGATGAGGTCGAGCTGCGGGTCTGGGGCCGAGGCACCGAATACGTGAACCTGGTCCAGGTGATCTCCAACGACGGCGCCCTCTACGGGCCGACGGCCGGACGACTGCCTGTAGCA
>VGFB01000308.1 GCA_016869015.1 Armatimonadota bacterium | reverse complement strand
ACGAGGTTCGGGCCCTTCGGATCGTTGATCCATGAGTTCACCAGCATCCAGCCCTGCGGCGCGAGGTCGCGGACGGGGTGGCCGGCCTGCTCCACCCCCTCGCGGTAGCAGAAGTGCAGCAGGGCCCAGACGGCCGCGAGCGAGCCGATGACCGTAGCGAGCGCGGCGGCGCCGGTGACGCTCTGGCGCCGGACGCCCAGGAGCTCGCCGATCTTCATGCCTTCGAGCTGGTGTGGCATGGGAACGCCGGTGTAGGCGCGGTTGAAGCCCCAGAACAGGCCCCAGGCGCTCATCTCCGTGGTCCGCATGCGATTCGTACCCAACGCCGTGAGGAGGATGTGATCGGGCCCGGCGAAGTGAAACCCGTGGGTGGGAGCCCCGGCCTCGGCCCGGACCTTCGCAATCGCCGTGTTGACCACCAGGTACAGGACCAGGTACGCGAGAGCCGTGACCGCCGGCATCCCCAGCGATGAGCCGAACCACGTTGTCGCCGCCAGCCCGAGTAGAATGGCGCCCGCGGCCAGGCGGTACTCCCGCGACTCGGCCTCCTCGCCAGGGGGGCCCAGGCCGCGCATTCCCTGCCAGACCGCCGCCAGGTGCTTGCGCGCAGCCCACACGGCGAAGACCACCACAGCGATGTAGCTGCCGATGCCCTGCTCGAGCATCGCGGGCCACTGGCTGTGTCCCGTCGATTGCCAGGGGTAGGGGGTGGGATAGCCCAGCGCGCAGAAGATGAAGCGCTGCAGACGGAAGAAGAGCAGGAAGAACCAGGTGCTGAACGTCAAGTCCGAGGGCAACAGGAACGCGATGCCGATGACGAACGGGTAGAAGGCGAGGCCGGTCGTCGTGAGGGCCCCGTTCCACTTCGGGCCGAACTGCAGCCACTGCACCTTCACCGGCAGCTGCGGGACGGACGGCCAGTAGGTGCTCAGCCCGTTCACGACGTCAATGCCCGCTGAGACCGCGAAGCCCCACCACATCGCCCGGCGGCGCCAGATCGACTCCTGCCCGGGGGCCGTGAGCTCCATCGGCAGCGAGATCAGCGGGAAGCTCAGCTTCTCGTACTGGGTCCACTGCCGCCGCATGAGGACGTTCACGCCGAGGCACATCAGCTGGGTGGTCGCGATGAACCCGGCCCACAGCAGCCCCGGCTGCAGCCAGGCCCTCAGGTTGCCCAGGGCGTAGAGCGACGAACCGCCCTCGTAGAAGTACTTGACGGCCTGGGGGTCGGACACCATCGCGAACTTCGGCACGTACGGAATGAGTGTCGTCTCCCAGCGGTTCACCTCGTTGGCATAGCGGAACGGGTAAGCGAGGGACGGGGTGAGAATCGCCATGAACTGGTCGCCGACAATGCCGCTGCTGACGCCGATCATGATGTAGACCAGCAGCAGCTCGGCGCGGGTGAACGAGAAGCGCGGGAACAGCGCGCGCACAACCGCGTTCAGCCCATAGAGCCCGGCCAGCGCGATGATCGCGTGAAAGAAGACCGAGAGGTACGTGGGCCGGCCGCCGTAGACGTTCTCCATGCCGGCGACCCACAGACTGACCAGAGGGATCAGGGCCGCGCCCAGCACGAAGCCGCGCGCGCGCAAACGCGCCGATCCCTCCGGGGAATCGAGAGTCTCCATCCGGCGTTCCTTTGATGGGGCGGACAGGCGACAGGCGGGACAGCGGCCCATTCGGCACGAAGGCGCCGAAGTCCTCGTTGGGTGTTGTCGGCCGGGTCCCGGGGGCAGGGCTCGGCCTCCGCTCGTGGACCGGGAGGCGCAACATGCTGAGGGTCAAGGGGCTCGTGGCGCTGGAGCGCCGAGTCCGGGAGCAACTGCGGTCAGGGATGTTGCCCGACGAGCTGGCGCGCGCGGAGCGCGCCGTCACGGGCGCCGTTGCACACATCGACGCCGCGCTCGCGCGGCACCGTCTGCCGCCAGGCGCTCTCTCCGCCCCCACGCGTAAGGCCTACGGCTTCCTGAAGGCCCTCGACTTCGCCAACCTCCCGCTGCCGCAGGCAGCGCCCGTCAGGAAGCTGAGCGGCATCTCGAACGTCACGGCCACCGCACAGTGGGCCGCGGCGGCGTTGGCGGAGCTGGGTGCGGCGCCCGGGCCGGGCCAGGAGCGACAGGCGGCGATCGTTGCGCGCATCGGTCGAGCGGTCAATGCGGTCGAGCGCATCTGCGCCGACCACGCCGCCCCTCCGTCCGTGCTGAGAGCCCCCACTCGGCGGGCTTACGGGTGGCTTAAGTTCCTGACCGGGCCCGCGAACCTGGAGCGCCACCTCGACGCCATCCGCCGCGCGCTGGCCATCGCTGAGGGGCTCACCGTTCAGCCGACGTCTCCGGTGGTGGTGGAGTTCTCGCCGACCGCAGCGCTCTGGCGACGGACGCAGCGGGGCGGCGTCACGCGTGTGCAGATGGCCGAGGGGCTGATTGCCGCGAGCGATGGGGTGCTCGAGGCGGTGCTGCGCGCGGCGTTGACACGGGAGGCGGCGCGGGATCGGAGGGTCTATCTGGGTTTCACCGAGACGGAGGCCTATCGCGAGGTGCTGCTGGAGCTCGATCTCGCCGCGGAGGTCGATGCGGACCAGCCGCAGGGAGGGGCGCATGACCTGCGCGAGCTCTTTGCGTCAGTGAATGCCGCGTACTTCGGGGGCGCCCTGTCGACGCCGCGGCTGACCTGGAGCAGCCGTCTCACTTCCCGGCGGCTTGGTTACTTCGAGCCCCAGCGCGACCGTGTGGTGGTCAGTCGCACCCTCGATGCCGAGGGTGTGCCGCCGTTAGTCGTGGAGTACGTGCTCTACCATGAGTTGCTGCATCGGGAGCTTGGGGCGAAGTGGAGCGGCACGCGGCTGCGGTCGCACACCGCCGAGTTTCGGCGGGAGGAGCGGAAGTTCGCGCGCCGGCAGGAAGCGGAGGAGTGGATGCGCGGGAGGCAGAGGGCGCGGGAGCGCTAGGGACAGACACCGGAACTCGGTGAGGCCGAGTTCGGGCGTCAGTCCCCGTTGAGACCGTGGAAGGCCTGCCGGATCCACTGGTAGTTCTGCTCGCTCATGCCGAGTGAGGCGTAGTCCTCGATGTAGGCGATGAAGCCCCCGTCGTAGGCCCCGAGGCCAGCGTTCAGGCGCTGCGCGTATTCGAAGATCTCCTCCCGCGTACCGCGGCAGGCGCGTCGCTGGTGGTCGACCGAGCAGCAGAAGCAGACCTGGCCGCCGAACTCCTGTGCGAGGCGCTCGATGCCGAAGAGGTCGGGCTGCAGGAGCTCGAGGATATCGAGGCCGATCTCGAGGAGGTCCGGGATGATCTCCCACACATCCCCGCAGGTATGCAGCCACACGTGCTTCCCCTGCCGGTGGATGCGCTCGTACTGATCGGCGTAGCGCGGCTTGAACACCTCGCGCCAGACCTCCGGGTTTACCATCAGCCCGTCCTGCGTGCCCCAGTCATCGCCGAACTTCACGCAGTCCAGCGGGTGAGGCGCCAGCTGATCGATGATCTCGTTCTCCACGGCAAAGACCAAGTCCAGGACGCGCTCGGCCTTCGGTCGGTCGAGGTGGAGGTCCATGAGGAACTGCTCGACCCCCCGCATGAACATCGCGCAGTTGAACCCTGAGATGCCGACGCCGAACACCGTGTACCGGTCGCTGTTGGCGTCAAGAAACGCCGGCAGGTGGTCCAGTCGCCCCGGCGCAAGGGGATCGGGCGGCCGGTAGCCCTCGACGGCACTCCAGTCGGCGAGGGGGTGGACATGCGGCTGGCCCATCGTCCGGTCCAGCGACTGCCACACGTAGCCCCACTCGGTCATCCCCGGCTCGGAAGGCACGAAGCCGGTCGCCGCCGCCCAGCCGGTTCCGGCGGTATCGGAGTGCTCGAGGTCTCGGTTGCAGTAGTGGATCGGGACCCGCTCCGGGCCCCCGAACGTCACGGCGCGCCGAACGATCTCGCGACGGGTCATGGGGCGTCATCCATTGATGTGGTAGACGTGTACGTCGAACGGCTCGTAGAGCTCCTGGAAGCTGCGGGTACCTTCCTGCAGCTCCAGGGCCGGGCGGTTCTCAAACAGCGGCTCGACGGCCGTCAGGCCGCCCTCGAGCTCATACGTCACGTTCAGCACGGCGTCGTCCAGGTTCACGGTCAGCAGGACGTACCCGCCGTCAGGGTGAGGCTTGAGCAGGCAGCGGACGGGCGCATCGCTCACGGCTTCACCCTCGATCTTGAGGGAGTACTTCACCTCGTCCCCAACGGTCGGCGACAGGAGAGAGGGCGTCAACTCACGCAGTTCGCTGTTGATCTGCTCTGCCGCCATCCACAGCGCCTTCGACTCGGCCAGCTGCATGGGCCTGGCGGGGGACGCCTTTGGCTTGCCCGGGCCGGGCTCCAGGTAGGCGACTTGGGGGTCCGGTGACATGCCGATCACGTCGCCATCTCGGCAGACATAGGTATCCCAGCAGAAGTAGATGATCCCGGTTGCCCCGTGAGTGAGCGCCGCGTAGACCTGACCGCGTAGTTGCTGCGGCGTCGCGAAGCGGAAAGGAAACGCGCCGTGCCCGCGCACCGTGAACGCGCCGACGATGACCCAGACCGGCTTCTCCTCCCGGTTCACGGCGGCGGCGAACGCCGCTGAGGTGGGGATTCCGGTTACGCTTTCTGAGTCCCCCAGGGTCCGCGTGCGCGCCTTGCGGTGGAGGATCGGGTAGTTGTCGTGGCAGGCCACATCCCCGCCCGTGTTCCACTTCACCCACCAGCTGGTGGCGGGGGGCGTGATCCAGGGCACGTCGTTGATGAACACCGGCCGACCGGGGGCTGCGGCGTTGATCTGCTGCTTGTAGTCGAGGAACTCGGCGAACTTGCCCTCCATGTCCTTGCCCCAGAAGCCGCCGGTCGGCTCGTCGTGCCACACGTTGCCGAGCCAACTCGGATGGTCTCGATGGGCCGCGGCGTCGGCCGGGTCCAGAGCCCCCATGTGCACCACCTGCAGACCCGCCTGGACCGCGGCCTCGAGCTCCGCCGCCAGGCCGCGGCCGTACCAGGGCCAGATGGTGTTGAACCCCGCGTCGGCCAGCATCGACAGGTCGTAGTTGTGTCCGTAGATCTCCCCGAACGGGCTGCCCCACACTCCGATCTGCAGGAACGAGCGCTCCGGGTCGTAGCGGGTCAGCAGGTTCCCGTTCCGATCGGTATGCGGCACGGCGGCTCGGTAGACGGACTGCACGGCGTTGAGGTCCCGCATGCTGTTGAGCAGCTCCTCCGTGTCGTCGGCGTGTGATCCCGCAAGCGGCGCAAGCAGCGCCGTGCCGACGAGGGCGAGTCTGAGGCTGAGTCGGCTTCGCATGGTGCTACCCTCCCGACTTCGGCGTTGCTTGGGGCCCCGCGAACCGGGGGTGCAGCTCGGCTCCTTCTTTGTGGAAGCGCTCCCAGGCGGCGGCCTGTTCCTCTTCGCTCATGCCTCTGAGGAGCTCGAGGAAGATCTGGACCCAGAACTTGCCCCAGTACGTGCCGCCGCCCTTCAGGCACGGGCCGCGGGCGTCCGGAAGGACCGGGAACTCGACCCCGGCAATCCGCTTCGCCGCTTCCATCACCGACCCGTAGCGGTCGTGGGTGAAGGTGGTGATGATCCGGTACCGGTCGTGCCAGCGGCGGAGGTA
>VGFB01000307.1 GCA_016869015.1 Armatimonadota bacterium | reverse complement strand
CGACCGCGTAGTCGAAGAAGAGGCCCCGCTCGCCGATCTGGGTGACCGCGCCGCTCCCCAGCCGCAGCGCGTGGTGGCTCTCCCCCGGGGGGATCAGCGCTGCCTCGCCGTCGACCGTCCTGAGCCGCAGCTCGAAGTCGTCGGCGGTGATCGCCCGCCGGGCCACGTAGGCCCGGCCGCCGTCGTAGGCGTTCCGGCCAACGGCCCAGACCCCGATCCCGTCGCCCGTCGGGGCCGACTGCTCGAGGTAGTACGTGCCCGGCGGGAGAGCGTCGAAGGCCAGCCACAGCTGCTGGTTGTCCCGCACGTCGGGGAACGTCTCGGTCGCCAGCCGGGCAGGCTGCTCATCCCCCCAGACCTCCGGAGCGGCCGGGTAGAGACTCAGCGTGCAGCCGCTGCCCTCGGTGTTGAAGGTCGGGGTGCAGAAGGCGACACCCGTGAAGGGGCGGTCCGCCGTGAAGCTCTGTCCGAGCTGCGGGACGTCGTCCAAGTAGGCCAGGTCCGGGACCCCGCAGCCGTCGGGGGCGGCTGGGTCGTCGGTGGGCACCCACATCGAGCCGGTGCCGACCGCGTTCGCGCCATGCTCTCGCATCTCCCGCATCGCCGCCGCGTCCTCGGCGAAGGAGAAGCCCACATACTCGCACGGCCGCCGGCAGCGCTCGAAGTAGAGCGGATCGAGCTGCACCGGCGGGCCGGCATGGACCACCGGCGCCAGGGTCAGCCACGAGGCGAATGCGATGGGCATGGTGTCTCCTCCGGGTCTCCGAGTCGGGAGACCGCCTTCCACGCAGGCTTCGTGGCTGATGGGGGGTGTTCCTGCGCGCCGCGGGCAGGAACGCGGGCGCCGGGGGCGAAGTGAGGCATGGGTCCGTCACCAGGAGGTTGGATCGATGCGAGCCCGCCGGGTTGCGCTGCTTTCGTTGACGACGCTGATTGCCGGGGCAGGTCCCGGCTCCGCCCTGATCTGGCACCCCGAGCCGCTCGACCGCACGGGCATCGTCGGGCAGTTCACGTCGCTGGATGTGGACAGCACTTCGGCGCCGCACATTGCCTACTACGACGCCACCAACGGCGACCTGAAGTACGCGGTCCGCCCGAAGTCGATGTGGCGCCTCAGCACGGTGGATGCGGCGGGCGATGTGGGGCGCTGGTGCTCGCTGGCCCTGGACAGCGCCGATCGGCCGCACATCAGCTACTACGACGCCACCAACCAGGCCCTCAAGCACGCGCGCTGGACCGGCAGCGCGTGGGTCATCGAAACGGTCGACGACGACGGGAGTGACGATCTCGGGCAACAGACCGCCATCGCCGTGGATCGGCTGGACGTCCCCCACATCAGCTACTACCACGTCACGGACGCCCGGCTGTACTACGCACGTTGGACGGGCTCGGGGTGGGACACCGACCGGGTGGACTCGGGGGACGTGGGTCAGCACAGCTCCATCGCGGTGGACGCCAACCTCGTGCCGCACATCAGCTACTACGACGCCGACGACGCGGAGCTGCTCTACGCGTGGAAGTCGGGCGGTTTGTGGAGGAACATGCAAGTCGACTCGACGGGCGATGTTGGGCGCTACACCTCCATCGCCCTCGACAGCGTCGGCCGGCCCCGGATCAGCTACTACGATGCGGGCGGCGGAGCCCTGAAGTACGCGGCCTACAACGGCTCCACCTGGGCCACCCAGACCGTCGACAACGCGGCGGATGTGGGCGCCGGCACGTCCCTCGACCTCGACACCAGCAATCGGCCCCACATCGCCTACTACGACGTGACGAGCGGCGACGTGCTCTACGCCCGCTGGGACGGCGCCGCCTGGGGGATCGAGGCGGCGGAAACCGGCGGCAACGTGGGGGTGAGCCCTTCGATGAGGCTGGGGTTCAGCAGCTTGCCCTACCTCAGCTACGGGGACGTGGGGAAGAAGGACCTGCGCTTCTCGACCCCCTCGGGGGCGTGGCTGTTCTACACGGCACAGCAGGGCTACGAGGACGGCCTGACGCCGAACCAGGGGACGGCGAGCCAGACGTACTTCAAGTTCCGCGCCATCTATCAGGACGCGGCCGGGTGGGGGCCGACCAACCCGGTGGTGATCCTGGCCAAGGACGGGGTGCAGGCGCGCGTCGTGCAGCTGCAGGTCGTCGATGCCTTCCCGAACTTCTCCCTGGGCGCCGAACTCCGCGGCGGGACGAAGCTGCCGGCGGGGGAGTACCAGTACCGGTTCCGGGCTCGGGCGCAGAGCGGGCTGTATGCCGGGGGCGGACCGACGAAGGAGCGCGGGCCGATCCGCGTGACCGATGGGGCCGCGGCGCCGGCGGCCACGGTGGCCGCCGTCCCGACTGCCGGGGGAGCGCAGGTCGTGCTGAGCCTCTCCTCGGCCGCCACGGTCGATGTGACCGTGCTGAACGTGGCCGGCCGTCTTGTGCGGACCCTGGCGAGCCGGCGCCCCCTCGCGGCCGGCCTCACCACGCTCCTGTGGACGGGAACGACGGACGCGGGCCTGCGCGCTCCGGCCGGCGCCTACCTGATCGTGGTGGAGGCTCGGGGGGAGGACGGCGCGCGAAGTCGGGCCGTCGGGCGGGTAGGCTTGGGCCCCTGACGGGGAGGGCTCAACCGCCCCGGGTGAGCGCTTCGCGGATCTGCGCCGCCGACGGAGGGCAGCCGGGCAGGTACTCCGCGGCTTCGGCGGCGTGTTCGGCGCAGTTGCCGACCGTCAGCCCGGCCCAGATCCGGCCCTTTCCGCCGATCGCCACCGCCGGGACGCGGAGGCGCCGCCCCTCGTGGTGGATCGCGGCCAGCGCCTCGAAGAGGTTCATCGCACAGGCGCTGCAGGCCCCATCGGTGACGATCTCGAGGTCCGGGAAATGCTCCGCCACCTGCTCGTGCGGACGCTTGAAGCGTCGCCGGTGCCGGGCGGGGTCCTCCCCGACGACCGTGATTCGGTCCAGGTCCAGCTCGCCCAGGCCGAGCCGCGCGCAGTCGCGGATGGCCCGGACCTCACCCGGGTCGATCCCCGCCAGAGAGCATCCCACCGAGTCGACGGCCACCAGGTCTCGCGAGGCCGCCAGTAGGCCCATTTCCACCTCGGTCCCGGCCGCCGGTCCCATGCCCTCCACGGCGATCGTCGCGTCCAGCAGGGTGACGCTGAGCCGGGGCGCGGCGATCCGGGTGAGGCCGACCAGCGCGGCGTTCAGCTCCAGCTCGTGGAAGCGCTTCTTGTCCTTCGGACGCAGGCAGCCCTTGAGGTTCTTGATCCCCAGTGTGACCAGCGTGTTGAGGTGGGTCTTGAGCAGGGGGAGGTTGATGACGGCATCGCACTCGAACAGGAGTTCCGTCAGACCGATCTCCTCGGGCAGCGCGGGATCGTCAGTCTGCAGCCTGCGGTACGGGAGCTCGTGGAGGTTCACGGCCCGGGCGCCCGCCGCCTCGGCGACGGCGTACAGCCCGGCCTGTCGGAAGTACTCCCTGGCCTGGTCGGCCGGGCACGCCCAGAAGGGCCCGTCGCCGACGAACACCTCCGCCGCGCCCCGCTCCGCGGCCCATCGGCAGACGGCCTCGACGACTCGTGGTGATGTGTACCCGGGACCCCCGTGGAGGTTCGGCTTCACCAGGACCCGCGCTCCGGGGCGAACGATGTCCGCGGCCCCAACCAGGCCCAGGGCCCGGTCCACATCCGCCGACGAACCGCCGAACCTGACGAGGCTTACGGTACTCATCGCTTCTCCGAGCCCTCGCGCGGGCGCGGGGCAGTTGCTGTCGAAGCAGGCGCTTCGACCTACGCGAACGGTGCCCTCGCGCGGGCGCGGGGCAGTTGGACGGAGGCGACCGGCCGACCTCCCAGGCTGGAGGCCGCCCCCCGAAAAAACCCCCGGATTCGGTATTGACACGCCGCACAGCCCTGAGTATACTCACGGTCCGTGTTCCCACGACAAGCGGTGCTGCGCGTGTGCGGCGTCGTGAGGCGCCTGCGCGGGCACTGAACTGCCGTGGGCCGTTGATGGTGGAGGGTGGGGTTGTGGGATTGTGTGCGGTTGCCGCGCATTGGCAAACGACACACGCTACGTACGAGAGGGCTTCTTTGCGGTACGCGTTTGGCTGACGCAAGCAAGCCACTTCAGACACGCTCACCTTGTGTCTTTCGTGAGCCCCTCGTGCGTTTCCGAGGGGCTTCGCGTTTGTGAACGACCGGCCCCGGGGTCCATCAGGAGGAGTGTGCCCGTGCCCACGATCAGCCAGCTCGTTCGGAAGGGTCGCGAGGAGAAGTACCGCAAGGCCAAGGCGCCTGCCCTGAAGTTCTGCTGGAACGCCATCAAGCGCCGGTCGCGCTCGCTGGACGGGGCGCCGCAGCGGCGGGGCGTCTGTACGCGCGTCTGGGCGCTGAACCCGAAGAAGCCCAACTCCGCCCTGCGCAAAGTGGCCCGCGTGCGCCTGTTCAACCGACAGGAGCTGACGGCCTACATCCCGGGCGAGGGACACAACGTCTCGGAGCACTCCGTGGTCTTGGTGCGCGGCGGTCGGGTGAAGGACCTCAACTCCGTGAAGTACCACATCGTCCGGGGCGTCTATGACGCGGCGGGCGTGGACGGTCGCCGGCGCGGCCGCTCCAAGTACGGGACGCGGCGGCCGAAGAAGGAGTCGTAGCGCGCGCAAGACACGCAGGAGAGGTGTGGGCGAATGCCTCGTAAGGGCGCTGTGCCGAAAAGGCAGCTCGATCCTGACCCGATCTTGGGGAGCCGGCTGGTCAACCGGTTCATCAACAAGCTGATCAAGGGCGGCAAGAAGAGCGTCGCGGAGACGATCTTCTACGGGGCGCTCCACGAGATCCGTGAACGCCACAACAGCAACCCGCTGGACGTCTTCGAGCAGGCGGTCCGGAACTGCATGCCCCAGTTGGAGGTGCGCGGTCGCCGGGTCGGCGGGGCGACGTATCAGGTCCCGGTCGAGGTGCGGGCGGACCGCCAGGTGAGTCTCGCGATCCGCTGGCTGGTGCAGTACGCGCGGCAGCGGTCGGAGCGGACGATGCGACGGCGCCTCTCGGCAGAGCTGTGGGCCGCCTCCCAGAACGAGGGCGGCGCGATCAAGCGCAAGGACGAGATGCACCGCATGGCGGAGGCCAACAAGGCGTACTCGCACTACCGCTGGTAAGAGGGAACGGTCGGGGAAGTTGCCGGCCCCCTGACGGCCTCGGACCCCCGAGAAGTGGTGCCAGGTGATGGCGTTGTTGCCGGGTCTGCGTTCGCGAACGGGCCCTCCGGACGTGAGTCGCCGGTCGATGAGTCAACGGGTGAACCACCGTGGCTGCGAGCACTCCACTCGACAGAGTGCGGAACATCGGAATCGCCGCCCACATCGACGCCGGGAAGACGACGGCGACGGAGTTCATGCTGTTTCGGACCGGACGGATCCATCGGGTCGGCTCGGTGGACGAGGGGACGACGACGACGGACTGGATGGATCAGGAGATGGAGCGGGGGATCACCATCACCTCCGCGGCAACCGCCTCCGAGTGGCGGGACCATCTGATCAACATCATCGATACGCCCGGGCACGTTGACTTCACGGTGGAAGTCGAGAGGTCGCTGAGGGTCCTGGATGGTTGCGTCGCGCTCTTCTGCGCGGCCAGCGGCGTTCAGCCTCAATCGGAGA
>VGFB01000306.1 GCA_016869015.1 Armatimonadota bacterium | reverse complement strand
AGCTGCCGCGGACGGGCTTGCGGTAGTTCCCGACGCTCACGTACTGGTCGGGCGTCCACCAGCGCAGGTCCTGATCGCCGAGACCGGCGACTACCGGGTGGTCGCTCGCCCGCACGTAGGCCATCGTCATCCTGCGGTCCTTGCTGATCGTGAGAGGAACCGGCAGGAAGTCGGGCGCCTCGCTCTGCTCGAGCACGACCACCTTGCCCCCGCCCTTCACGAAGGTCTCCAGCGCCTCGCGCCAGGGGCCCTGCGGCGCCTGCTGCAGCGCATCCCTCCCGATGAGGAGCGCGCCCTCGCGCGGCGCCCGGAGGCCGCGCAGCCGGTCGTAGGGTACCCTCAGCCGGTCAAGCATCGCGGCCGTCTCCCCAAGCGGGTCGTAGACCGAGAGCGTCAGCCCCTCCGGCACGCGGATCGCTGCGGCCGGGTGGAGCGTCCAGTCCCGCGTCTCCTGGTGCACGACCTCGCCGCCCTCGAGGAGTTCGACCTTCCAGGTCGCAGTTGTCGGCTCGCGGACCGCCGGCAGCGCGACGCTCAGGGGCACTCGCTTGAGCTCCGCCGGGGCCATCGCCAGGGCGACCTCATCTCCCGCCACCTGCCGGTCCGTGATCAGCGTCCAGCGCACCGTCAGGTCGGCCGGGCGTCGGAGGTCGTTGTGGACGTTCAGGTCGCGGTGCAGCCTCTGTCCGCCGACGAAGGCGCGGTCCTCTTGCTTCAGGACGACCGCCTGCGGCGGCAGCATCGAGAGGGGCACGTAGGTGTCGATCAGCGCGAACTCCACATCGCGGAAGCCGTTGAGGAAGTACCGGGCCTGCTCGATCCACGCCTCCCACATGAAGCTGCCGCCGAGGTAGGCGTCGTCCCCGATGAGGAGGGTCTCGCCGAAGGGGTGTCGCAGCGTCGCGGGCCAGAAGGACTCGCCCACCGTGAGCGGCTTCTGCCCCAGCGTGATCGGGCCCATCGAGTAGGGCACCACCGTCTTGCCGTCGAGCGGTCCCCACCACGCGCCGTTCGGCAGGTCGGGGAACTGGTTCAGCTCGCGCGGGTAGTGCAGCGCGTGGTGCTCCCACCCGCCCATCAGGTCACCGTCCGCCTCGCGCATGGCCTTGGCGATCTTGATCTGCCAGCGGTTGCCCAGCGTCTTGGCCGCCTCGCCCTGGTAGATCCACCCCCACATGTTCTCGTTGCCGGCGCTCCACATGACGACCGCCGCGTGGTTCTTGTACTTCTCGATGGCGCGCACCTCGGCGGCCAATGCCGCGTTCCAGAAGGCCTGATCGAAGGTGAAGCTGACCTGCGAGACCTCGACCTCCAGCTTGATCATCAGCCCCGTCTCGTCCGCGATGTCGCAGGCCTCCTCAACGCCGGCCATGTTGTGCGTGCGGGTCAGCTGATGGTCGCGATGGTGAATGCACTCGGTCTGCCAGTCCCAGATGGCCCGCAGCCGTTCCTCGGGCTTCCACTGCTCGGAGGCCTGGTAAAGGCCGCTCGCGCCGCTCGCCCAGGCGCTGCGGATCTTCACGGGCGTTCCGTTGAGGACGAGGCGGATGCCGTCGATCCACATTTCCCGGAAGCCGAAGCGCTGGACGTGGCGGTCCGCGGCGCCGTCGCGGGGCCGCAGGTCGGTCTGCAGCACGTACAGGTGCGGGTCGTCGTTCCACCAGAGCTTCGGGTCGGCCCACGGCAGCTCGAGGTCGACCTCGGCGGTCTTCCCGGCGGGCACAGTGACAGTCGCCCCCGGCAGCGTCTTGGCGATCTGTCCGGCCTCGCGCACCGTCGCCGCGAGGGTCGTCGGCTGGTCTGTGGCTCCCCGGTTCACGAGCCGGTAGTGCACGCGGAGCTGCTTCTCGCGCACGCTGGTGACGACGGTCACGTCGTCCACGGAGACCGCCGGGCGCGCCTCCAGCCAGATCGAGTCGGCGATCCCGAGCTTCGCCGCGCCGGTGTAGCCTGCGACGTCGATCATGCTGTCCTTGTAGATCGGAGCCTCGCCGCGCCTCACCCGCTCGAGGTTCTTGGGCGAGTAGCTCAGCCAGTCGCGGACGGCGATGAGGAGCTCATTGGCCTGCCCGGGTCGGAAAGCGGGGGTAAGATCGACCTCGAAGGGCTGGGAGCCGTGCAGCTCGTGGCCGACAGGTTGACCGTTGAGGTAGAGCCACGCTTCGGTCAGCACCTGGCCACAGCGGAGCACGATGCGCTCGCCCCGCACGTGCGGCGGCCCTGGGAACGTCCGCCGGTACCACGCACAGTGGCCCGGATCGTTCGGTTGGGCCGAAGGCACGTTGACCGGCTTCCACTCGGCGTCGGCCGGGGGCGCATCGCCCGGCTCGGCGCCCGTCACGTAGCACATCTGCCACTCGCCGTTGAGGCAAGTGTTCGGACGGGGCCCTTGCGTCCGGTCGGACACGTAGAACCGGCTGAGCCGCACGTCCGGCCACACGCCTTCGGCCGCCGCCGTGATCGCCAGGCGCGCACGCCCGCTGTCGCCGGGCTGCAGCTCGAAGGTCTGCGTCATCCGCTCGCCCGGGGACAGGGTGATCTCCTGCGTCGAGTCGAGCAGCACACGCTGCACGTGGTCTTTGGCCTCGGCGCGCAGCGTGAAGGTCCGCGGGCGACTGCCCGGGTTCACGAGGGCCAGCGGCTGACGGACCGTTTCGCCCTCCCGCTGCGCCTCCTCGAGCCACGCGTGGAGCCACACCGTCTGCGGCCGACCCCAGTCGGGCGATGACAGCCGGACCAGGGGGTCTGCAGGCGGCGCGGAGTACAGCTGCAGGGCGCCCACCGTCACCGCTCCGTGCGGGTGCGCGTATACCACCCGTAGCGCGTCCCCCGGGCTCAGGTGCACGCGCGCGCCTGTCCTCAACTCGGTCTGGTAGAGGCCCTTCTCCGCCGCGTCCTCGGGCTTGCGCGGTTCCGTGTGGCCCGCCCAGAGCAGGCGCTCATCGTTCAGGTACAGGTGCACGCGCCCGGCCAGATACTCACCCACGGTGAAGTACTGCGGCGCGAGCATCGGCAAGCCCAGGACGTAGTCCCCCTCCGCGATTCCCTCGCACGTCCACTGCAGTTGGCTGTGGAGTTGCTGCGCGCCGGGGAGATCGACGCTGTCCTGGGTGGGGCCAAAGCGTCCCACCGACGGGGCCAACTCGGCGGACTCGCCATTGCGCAGCAGCGTGGCCGAGGTCAGCGGCAGCTCCGCGATCGGCTGCGCCACTGAGGCCGCACCAAGAGTCATCAGCGCCAGCACTGCGATACCGCCCATCCCGCTCATCCCTCACTGGTCGAGGATAGCCCGTCGTCCATGCGCCTTCGCGTCGGCGGACACAAGGCCCTTCTCGCGGCCACGGCGAAGCCTCGCGCCATGATCGCCCTGCTCGCCGCGACCATCTGCCCGTTCCCCAGCCTCGCGCAGCCGGGAGGACCCGCCATGACGCCGGAGTACGAGTGGACCTGCGTGACCCACGAGGCCGCCTTCGCCGCGCGCGACGGCGCCGGGGCGCTGGCTTTCGGTGGGAGGATGTGGCTCCTGGGCGGGTGGAACCCGGGCGACAAGGCTCACTTCCCGCGCATCTGCAACAGCGAGGTGTGGTCCAGTGCCGACGGGGCGACGTGGACACTCGTGAACCCCCAGGCCCCCTGGGAGGGCCGGCACACGGCGGGGTATGTGGTGCACAACGGGCGGCTGTGGGTCATCGGCGGCGACGCGAACCAGGGACACTACCAGACCGATGTCTGGAGCAGCGCCGATGGGGCGCAGTGGGACCTCGTGACCGACCGTGTGCCTTGGGGCGAGCGCGTCCTGCACCACACCGTCGCGTTCGAGGGACATGTCTACGTGATGGGCGGGCAGACGCTGCCGCAGTTCGCCCCGGCCGAGGAGCGAGTCTACAACGACGTGTGGCGCTCGGCGGACGGCGCTCAGTGGGAGCGCGTCCTGGCCGAGGCCCCGTGGTCGCCGCGGGGGATGATCGGCGGCAGCGCCGTCTTCCGGGGGCGGATGTGGCTGCTGGGGGGCGGTATCTACGACACGCCGGCCAAGCCGGATCGCACCTTCTACAACGATGTCTGGAGTTCCCCCGACGGGGTGACCTGGGAGTGCGTGTTGGGGCGCGCGCCCTGGCATCCGCGCCAGTACCACGAGGTCGCCGTCTTCGACGACCGCCTGTGGGTGCTGGAAGGCTGGAACCAGTCGAACCGTAACGACGTGTGGCACTCCGCCGACGGCGTGACGTGGCACGAGCTGCCGGACACCCCTTGGGCGCCGCGCCATGCGGCCAGCGTCTTCGTCTTCGACAACGCCCTCTGGATGGTTGCCGGCAACAACATGCGCCCTGACGCGTGGAGGTTGACGAGGAAGCGGTGAGGGGGTGGGGGAGGCAGAGGGCAGAGTTCTGGACTCCTGAGAGTCGTCCAATGCGAGGCATGGGTCCTGAGCGCAGCATCGGCGCGATGCAGCGCACCTTCGGCTTGCAGCGACAGGCCTGGGCGGGTCACGACGGCCCCCAGGTCGAGCTCTCTCGCGCCCGCCTGAGCCGCGTCGCCCAGTACTTCCGGCCCTACTGGCTGCAGTGGGTCGCGATCGTCCTGTGCATCGCCGCGACCTCGGGCCTGGGCGTCCTGCCCCCGCTGTGTGTGCGCGGCATCCTCGACCACGCCATCCCCGACAAGGACCTCCGCCTGCTGTACTGGCTGGTCGGCGCCATCGTGGGCCTGACGGTGATCTCCGGCCTCATCGGGGTGCTGCAGAACTACCTGAACGCAGGCGTCGGGCAGCGGATCATGTTCGACCTGCGCAACGAGCTGTACCAGCACCTTCAGCGCCAGTCGCTGGGCTTCTACACCGTGACGCGCGCCGGCGAAATCGTCTCGCGGCTCAACAACGACGTAGCCGCCGTGCACGAGGTCGCAACCGGCACGGTCGTCTCCATCGCAACAAACGCCCTCACACTGGTCGCCACGGTGATCGTGATCTTCTCGATGAACCCCTGGCTGGCGTTGCTGGCCGTCGCGATCGTGCCGACGTTCTTCCTGCCGACCCGCCTTGTTGGCCGCATCCGTCGGCGTCTCTCGCAGCAGACCCAGGAGCAGCAGGCGGAGTTGGTCGCGTTCATGGAGGAGCGCCTGAACGTCGGGGGGATGTTCCTCGCGAAGATCTTCGGGCAGGTCGCTGCGGACGCTGACCACTTCGCCGAACGCAGTCGCGAGGTCATGGACCTGAACGTGAGGCAGGCGATGGCTGGCCGCTGGCTGTTCATGTGCCTGGCCGTCTTCAGCGTCGCGGGTCCGGCCATCATCTACCTGTACGGGGGGCATCTCGCGATCCGCGAGGGCCTGTCCATCGGCACCCTCATCGCCTTCGTGGCCTATCTCACCAACCTCTATCGGCCCGTGGGCCAGCTCGCGAATGTCTACGTCGCGCTGCAGGGGGGCCTGGCCGTCTTCGAGCGGATCTTCGAGTACCTCGATCGCAAGCCCGATGTCGAGGACCGCCCCGATGCGGTCGCGTTGGCGCACGTCCGGGGCGCGATCCGGCTGGAGCACGTGGGCTTCGTGTACCCGCGGCCTCCGGCCGCGCCGAACGGCGAGAACGGGGAGCCCGAGGCCGCGCCCGCCGAGGTCCATCCGGCGCTGGTGGATGTCTCCTTC
>VGFB01000305.1 GCA_016869015.1 Armatimonadota bacterium | reverse complement strand
CCATCGACGCCAAGGATGCGGACACGCGCGGGCACTCCACCCGGGTGGCCCACTACGCCGGCTTCCTGGCCCGAGCGGTCGGGCTGTCGCCGGACTGGGTGGAGGCGGTGGAGCTGGGCGGACTGCTGCACGATGCGGGCAAGATCGGGCTCGATGACTTCCTGCTGCGCGGCGTCAACCAGCTGGGGCCGGAGGAGTGGGACCTCGTGCGTCAGCACCCCGAGACGGGCCGCGCGATCTTCGCGAACCTCGAGGAGCTTGCGTTTCTCCTGCCGGCGCTCGAGTGCCACCATGAGCGGTACGACGGCACCGGCTATCCGCGCGGGCTGTCGGGTCGTCAGATCCCCATGCTGGCCCGCATCATGGCGGTGGCCGACGCCTTCGACGCCATGACCTCCGAGCGTCGCTATCGGCGCCGGACGATGGGCTTCGAGGAGGCGCGGGATGAGATCGCCGCCGAGGGGGGCGGTCAGTTCGACCCGGAGCTCGCTCGGCTCTTTGCGCGCCACGCGACGCCGGAGCTGTTGGAGGAGGCTCGCGCGCTGACCCGAGAGCCGCGCCGCCCCGCGGGCCCGGAGGAGGCGGTGGTGATCCCCGATACCCGACAGATGCTCGTCAGCGCGTGAACTCCAGCCACAGCGCTCGATAGTAGCGCATGAGCCGATCGGGGTCGGACGTGTCCGCGATCTCCGCCAGCGTGAACCGGTCGTAGCCGATGCCCTTCAGCAGGCCGAACAGCTCCCTCCACGGGTATACGTCTCGCGCCAGCTCGGTGATGTGGCAGGACCTGATGAAGTCCTTCAGCAGGTCGAAGTACGGCTGCACCGTCCCGTCCTTCATGTCCTGGTCGTTGGAGTTCCAGCAGATGCCGACCTGCGGATGCCCGCAGTGATCCATGATGGTTCGCATGCGCGGCGGGTGGCACGTCTCGTGCCCATGCACCTCGACCCAGATCTCCACCCCGTGCTCGGCGGCCAAGACCCCGCACTCCCGCAGGGACACGCCGATCTGCTCCAGCGTCTGCTCCTCGGGGACGCCCTGGTCCACCTGCAGGCCGTTCGGCCGGACCTTCACGCCGACCGCGCCCACGTCCTGGGCGAGGAGCACGAAGTCGCGACAGATCTCGATCTGACGCTTCAGCTCCGCGGGATCGGCCGAGTGGAACTCGCAGGTGCTGCCGAGGCCCCACAGGGTGACGGGGGAGTCGGCGA
Organism: Armatimonadota bacterium; assembly: GCA_016869015.1. Lineage (GTDB taxonomy): Bacteria > Armatimonadota > Zipacnadia > Zipacnadales > VGFC01 > VGFC01. Next base: position 4,434 of record VGFB01000305.1, on the reverse strand, counting down.
ACCGGCTGCGCACCTCGGTCCGCTGCCCCGCCGAGAGACTCGGCTCGACGCCATGGGCGTGGGTCGTCCGCAGCTCGACCCCCTCGATCTTCAGCTCCGTACACTTCCGGATCAGCGTGGGGAGGTCCCAGTCCTTCGCGATGTTGTAGGTCACCAGACCAAGCTTCATGCTTCCCGACGACTCCTTTCCTGAGCCGGCAGCAGGCCCCGGTGGCTGAGCGGCAACGCCCAGCGCGGCGCCGGCGGCCACTGTCTGAACGAAGCGTCTCCGGTCCATCGGCATCGGTCAGTCCTTACTGCAGCTGCACCTGCGGCGGGTCGGCGTACTCCGCGTACCAGTCCGCGACCTTCGCTTCCTCCGCCGTGCCGGGGTGGATCAGGAGACGGTAGCGGAAGGTGACGGTCTCCCCGGGTTGAAGCGTGAACCGGCCCTTCCCCTCCTTGTCGCCGATGAAGTGGCGCAGGCCGAAGGGGTTCGCGGCGAAGAGGCCGTATGTTCGCACGTGCCAGTAGGTCGGATGACGGAAGCTGTCGGGATGGTCGAAGACGCTGAGGCCCACGGTGGCCCCGTCGATGGGGCCCGAGTAGTCGCACCACGCCGCGGGCTTGCCCCATGTCTCGTCGTCCCGCTGCCCCTCGGAGTTGGTGATGTGCGCTTCCGGATGCCCGGGCGTCACGTCCAACGCTGAGGCCACCCGCAACCCGAACGAGCCCTCCTTCGTGTCGCCGAACTCGACGGGGCCGTCCGTCGCCCGGATCGTGCTGGTGAAGTCGAGCAGTCTCACGCCGGGCACGGCATGCACGCGCAGCTCGCGCTCGTCCTCGCACACCTTCTTGCCGTCGGCGGTCATCCAGTCGACGACGGCTCGCAGCGCGCCGCAGACGGGTCCCTCCTCCCGCGCGAGGAGCTCGCGATGGACCTGTCGGCCGCGGTCGGGTCCCTCGGCCCAGAAGTCGACGCCGTTCACCTCGCCGTGGGTGAACCAGAATGACCGATGGTGCGGGTGGTCCTGAGTCTCGCCCTCGACCGTCTCCATCGGGTAGGCCCGCGTCACGGGGACGCCGGTGGGGCCGATGACCGGGTAGCAGTACGGCTTCGGCGCGCCCCCGAACACATAGCGGGTGAACAGCTCATCGTTGATGGTGATCTCAACGGCCTGCGGATCGGTCTCCGCGTCGAGCTTGACCGCCTCCCAGCCGAGCCCGGTTGGGGACGGCTCGCCGACAGCGATCCGGTACTTCCGCGACGCCCCTTGCGGGAGATCGCGAACGATCCAGCGCACCACCACGTGGTCGCCCTCCTCGGCAATCTGCGCCGGCACCGGTTGCCTCGCCGCCACCTCCATCACCCGCACCATGCCCACCGTGCGAGGCGTGGGGACCTCAACGGACACCGGAGCACAGGCGTAAGCGCGATTGGGCGCGCTGACCATCACCTGGTAGGTGGGGGCCGCCGGCGCCTCGCGCGCCATCGCCAGACACATCACCGGCGGGATCAGCCGCCCGAGGGCGTGCCGGAACATGAGCAGCCACCTCCGAGGGGACCGGATGTCGGCGGTTTCGACAGGAGTGGGGGAGTATCCTGTTCCGGGGGGCTTCAGGCCTTGCGCGCAAGCCGGAGCGGCGTGTCCGCAGCGTCGGGGAGAGTGCCCTGCGCGATCCGGACGCCGAGCTCTCCCGCCTTCTCCAGGAACTCCGCGTAGCCGCGCGCGATGTGCTCGATGCCGTAGAGCCGGGAGGTGCCGTCGGCCAGCATCGCCGCCATGGCGTAGGCGAACCCGCCCCGTAGATCGGGCATCGTCAGCCGACCCGCGCGCAAGGCCGTCGGGCCGCTGATCACGCAGCTGTGCGGCGCGTTGGCGTTGTGGAAACGGCAGGTCTCGGCCCCCAGGCACTCGGCCCGCACGCTGATTGCCGCGCCCATGTCGCGGAGACCCTCGGTGTACCGGAAGCGGTCTTCGTAGACGGTCTCGTGGATGATCGACTGGCCGTGGGCCTGGGTCAGCGCGGCCGCCAGCAGCGGCTGCCAGTCGCTCATGAAGCCCGGGTGGTAGTGGGTGTCGACGGAGATCCCTCGCAGCTTGTCCTCGCCGCGGAAGAAGCGCATGCCGTCCTGCAGGATCTCGTAGTCGCCGCCCATCTCCCGCAGACGGTCCAGCAGAGCCAGCAGCGCGAACTGGTCGGCGCCCTTGACGATCACGTCTCCGTCGGTGGCGATGGCCGCGCAGGCCCAGGAGGCGCATTCGTTGCGGTCCGGCACGCAACGGAAGGTATAGCCCCGCAGCCTGCGGACCCCTTGCACCCGCAGCGTTCGGTCGCCGTCGAAGCGGATGAGCGCGCCCATCTGGTGCAGCAGACGCACAAGCTCGATGACCTCGGGCTCCAGCGCCACGCCCCGCAGGACGGTGGTGCCTTCGGCCAGAACGGCGGCCAGGAGCAGGGTCTCCGTGGCGCCGACGCTGGGGTAAGGCAGATCGTACACGCCGCCGCGCAGTCGTCGCGTCTGCGCCGCCAGCTGGCCGTCGGTCATCATCAACTCGACGCCCAGCTTCCGCAGGCCGTGGACATGGTAGTCCACCGGGCGGCTGCCGATCTGACACCCCCCGCCGTGGGGTACACGCGCCTCGCCCGTGCGCGCCAACAGGGGGCCCAGGAGCAGGACCGGCAACCGACTGGAACCGCCGTAGACGCTCGCCAGCTCCGAGGTGGAGAGACGGGGAGTGTGAAGACGGACCGTGTGATCGTCCAGCCACTGAACCTCGGAACCCAACGCCTCACACACGTCCAGGGCCCAGGCGACGTCGCCGACGCGCGGCACGTTGGAGAGGATACAGGGCTCCTCAGTCAGCAGGGCTGCAACGACGTGCTTGGGGGCGGAGTTCTTGCCGCCGCGGACGTGCACCGTCCCCCGGAGTTGGGCGCCGCCTTCGATGTCCCAGTGTGCGTGGTGTGTCATGTAGTATCGATCCGTTCTGCGGTGAGCGGCGGGGTAGCCGCTTCGACGGGCCCGACACCCCGTAGTGTACCGAATCCAGGCCCGCTTAGTCAATTGCCGGCGGCACGCCAGGGGGCTGGAGCGCGCTTTGTGCTGCGACCGACGAGACGTCGACAGGGGGCGAAGCGTGGCTTCGCCCCCTGTCGAGGCGACGGTCCGAAGCGGCTAGCGACGATGGGCGCGGAGGAAGTCGTCGCAGTAGACGCTCTGGTTCATCAGGAGCTCCGCGGTGGTGACAGCATTCATCAGCTCGGTGTCGAGGGGGTCGACGATCGCCGAGTCCAGGCCGGCCGCCAGGCACATGACGAGGTAGGTGCGGTTGATGAGGTGTCGCTCGCTGGTGCCCTGCGAGACGTTGCTGAGCCCCAACGTGGTCTTCGGCGGCGGGTCGGAGATCAGCTTGACCTGGCGAATCGTCTCCAACACCTCGCCGGGGTGATGGCCGGCGTCCGGCACGTTGCAGGGGATGATGACCGGGTCGATGTAGATCCGCTCCAGGTCCACCCCGTTGAGCATGGCCTTCTCGACGATCCGCATGGCAATCTCCATGCGGCCGTTGGCGTCACGGGGGATGCCCTTCTCATCGATGGTCAGGGCGATGATGTCGCAGCCGAACTCCGCCGCCAGGGGCATGTAGCGGTCCAGGCGCGCCTCATCGCCCGGCGTGGAGTTGATCATCGAGGTCGGCCCGGCCCGCTCCACACCAGCGCGGACCACGTCGAACTTCGTGCTGTCGATGGCCAGCGGGGCCTCCGTAACCTCCCGGATGGTCTCCACCAGCCACTTCATCGCGCCGACCGCGTCCTCTGCCGTTGGGCCGACGTTCACGTCCAGGACGTTCGCGCCCGCGTCGAGTTGGCGCTGCGCGAGGTCACGGATGACGGCCGGGTCGCCCTCGACAATGGCCTTCCCTACGTCCTTGAACATCCCGTTCAGTCGTTCGCCAATGACAATCATCAAGCTCCCTCCCCGGAGAGTTCAGCCACCGTCTTCTTGACCTGCGCCACGGCCTGTGGATGCCACATGACCAGGATGTCGGTGCCCCCGTGCAGGAACAGATTCGCCGTCGTTGCCTCCCACAGCGGGCCGCGCACGGCCGCATCGCCCCACTCGGGAGCTACGGACTCGGGCAGGCGGGCTTCCTTCGTCTTCCAGCACTCGGAGCCCACCACCGCCAGCATCGGCATCGACATCATCTTGTCGCCGCTGAGGGCCGCCAGTCGGGTGCGCTCCATGATCGAGTAGGCGTACTCGACGCCGTAGCCCAAGCCCCCGGTGGTCTGGTACATGATGATGTTGTCGGGCGACACGCCCATGTCCGTCAGCAGGATGTTCACCTGCTTCTGGATCTGGATGTCCAGCGGCGCCTCGCCGATGACCAGGTGCCCGTCGGCCAGGGAGCAGGCGGCGATGGTCTTGTAGTTGTCCTGCACCGCCGA
>VGFB01000304.1 GCA_016869015.1 Armatimonadota bacterium | reverse complement strand
GTGCCGAACGCCGGGCTGTACCAGGTCTTCTCGGCGTGGTGCGCGGGGATGGATGACCCGTTGCGGGTGTGCATCCAGGGGGCGGAGCTCTTCGCGCGGATCGAGGCCCGCGGCGTCTACTCGACCCCGGGAGTCCCGGTGCAGAACGGCGAGTGGGTGCACGTGGCGGCGGTGAAGCAGGGGGCGGAGCTGCGGCTCTACGTCAACGGGGAGCAGAAACAGACGGCGGCCGTGCCCGAGTGGAACACGACCGCCGCCCTTGACTTCGCCGTCGGCGCCAATCCGCACTGGACCGGCGGCAACGAGACCTTCCGCGGCCGCATCGCCGATATCGCCTTCTACGCCGAGGCCCTCACCGCCGAGGAGGTCTCGGCGGCCAGCCGGAGGTAGCCGGCGCCGCTAGTCCGCGGCCGGCGTGAACATGGTGGCCTTGACGCTGGTCGCGTTGTAGAACTTGACATGGCCGTCCACGAACGCGAAGTTGGCGCCGCCGTTGTGCTTCGCGAAGCCGCCGCCGTCATCGGCGTGTGAGCCGACGCCATCGTCGCAGCCCTGCTCGCCCAGCAGCACCGTTCCCGCCGCGTCCTCCACGGCGCCCTCCGCCGCGAAGGACAGGTTGCCGGTCATCTCGTAGCTACAACCGAGGTTGAAGGTGCCTCCCTTTGAGGGGCAGAGGAAGATCTGCGCGTTCTTAATGTAGGGATAGAGGCCCCCGCCGCGAACGTCCCACGTCGTCGCGCCTGCCGCCTTGTAGATCCACGCGCCCACGTAGCCTCCGCTGGCCGCGAAGTTGGCCGCATCCGCCGCGGCGGCGCCGGGGAACTGCTCGTCATAGTCCTGCAGGTACATGTTGAACGCCAGGCCGATCTGCTTCTCGTTAGACTGGCAGGCGGCCTGGCGCGCCTTCTCGCGGGCGCGGGAGAAGACCGGGAAGAGGATCGAGGCCAGAATCGCGATGATGGCTATGACGACCAGCAGCTCGATCAGGGTGAAACCGCGGCGTCTGTACATGGCACTGCCTCCTTCATGATGGCACGCAAGAGCACGCCCGACGAACTCCGGACGGTCATCCCTAGTCCGCCGGGCCGCCGTGGCAGACCGGCACGTGGATGAGGGTCACCTGCCCCGACGCGAAGCCCTCATCGATGGCTGCCGGAAGCCTCGAGGCGTCCTCTACCCGAATCCCCCGGGCTCCAAACCCCTCGGCGACTGCGACGAAGTCGATGGGGCCGAGGGCACAGGCGACCGGCGGCTGCTCGCGCTTGCGACAGCCGCTTACGACGATCCCCCAGGCGGAGTCGTCGGCAACGATCGCCACATAGGGCAGGTTCTGGCGCGCGGCGGCCTCGATCTCCGCGAGAGTGAACGTGGCTGAGCCGTCTCCGGAGAGCAGCAGCACCGGCTCATCGGCGTACAGCGACCGCACGGCGGCCGCGCCGGGGAAGCCCCAGCCGACCACCGCGCTGCGTCCGCAGGTGAGCCAGCGCGCCGGGTAGCGGTCGCACATCGACATGTGGAACCACTGGCCGATGTTGCCGCCGTCGACCAGGATGAACGCGTCCTCGGGCACGGCCTGTCGGATCGCCTCGATGACGTGGCGCCCGGTGCAGGCCGGGCTCGCGGGCGGCGGCATCGCGGTCCAGGGTCGGCGGAAGTCGGCGTTCCGCAGTTGGGCCTCGGTCAGCCACTCGGCGTTCCCCCGACGGCCCTCGGCGTCCAGAGCGGCGCTCAACTGGCGGAGGATCTGCCGCGGGTCGCCCAGCAGCGGCAGGTCAGGCCGGACGCCCTGGTTGATCTTCTCCGGCTCGACGTCGCAGCGGATGATCCTGGCCCCCGGCGCAATCGCCGGCGGCTCGAGGTAGCCGACGCGGTAGTCCACCTCGGCCCCCAGCAGCAGGATCAGGTCGGCGTCCGGCATGACCCGCGGCTGACCGCTCGCTGCGCCGATGACTCCCACAAACTCGGGGATCGGCTGCTCGATCGCGCCCCGGTCCCAGATCGGCACGGCCACGGGCGCCCTCATCTGCTCCGCCACCACGGCCAACTCCGCGCTCGCGTCCGCGTAGAAGCAGCCGCTCCCGGCGATGATGAACGGCCGCTCCGCCGCGCCGATCAGCTTCACCGCCTCCGCAAGCGACGTCTCGTCGGCCTCGCCACCATACACCACCTCCGCCGTCCTGGGCCCCTGCGGGCCGGCCTCCGGCGCAGGAGCGCGCAGCACATCCATCGGGATCGTCAGGTGCACCGGCCCGGGGCGGCCGCTCACGGCGGCGCGGATGGCCTCATCCAGCAGCCATCCAAGCCGCTCCGGCCGATCGACCCCCGCGCTGTACTTGCACAGCGGCCGGGCGAGGCCCACCGAGTCCATGTCCTGGAAGTTGCCGCGACCCGCCGTGGCCGAATCGCTCGCCCCGGTGATGAGCAGCATCGGCGAGCCATCGAACCACGCGTTGCACACGCCCGTGAGCGCGTTGATGTGCGCCACGCCGGTGCTCACCGCCACGACGCCGAGCCGGCGCGTGAGCCGCCCCGCCGTGTCGGCCATGTAGGCGGCGGCCTGCTCGTTGCGCGTGTCGATGACCCGGAGGTTGGCCCGGTGAGTCGCATCGAAGATCGCGTCCAGCCCGTTCCCACACAGCGTGTACAGGCACGGGGTACCCCGCGCCTGCAGCTCCTTGACCAGCAAGTCAGCACCGTTCATCTCTGACCCTCTCACGTGAGGCAGGCATCGCCGGACTCGGGACTCGGAACTCGAGACCCGCCGTCATCCCGCAAACTTGTGCCGTTCGATGATCTCCGCCTGGTGCTCCTTGGACAACGAGACGAAGCGCGCCGAGAAGCCTCCGACGCGCACGAGGAGATGCTTGTGCGGCTCGGGGTTCTCCTGCGCGGCGAGGAGGGTCTTCACATCGACGGCGTTGCCCTGGAAGATCTGTCCGCCCTGCTGCGCGAATGTGCGGAGGATGCTCTTGACCATGTCCTCGCTCGCCCACGAGCGGTCGAGATCCCACATCATTCCGGCACCGCCGCCGATCTCCTTGAGCGAGAGGCGCGTGGCGGAGTTGATGGCGGAGGTGAGGCCGCCGGACATGGAGGCGCACTGCGGGGAGAGGCCGTGGGCCAGCGGCCGGCCCGCGAGGCGGCCATCCGCCGTGGCGCCGACCTCGAGACCCATTGTGACGACCCAGACGAAGCCGAGGATGATCGGCCTGACGTGCCCGCCGTGCAGCGTGCGGTGGGCGTGGCACAGGTCGGTGAATGCGCGAAGCACCCGGTCGGCCATCGCGTCGGCGTCCGGGTCGTCTTGTCCGTACTTGGGCAATGCGGCAAGACGGGCGCGTAAGGGCTCGCGGCCTTCGAAGTTGGTCCGTAGTGCCTCGAGCAGCTCCTCGGCGTCGCAGAAGGCCTCCTCGAAGACAGCCCGCCGGATCGCGAAGAGACTATCAGCGACGTTGGGCAGGCCTACAGCGGAGCCGCCATAGTCGGGATAGCGCGCGCCGCCGCCGTTGATGGAGCGTCCGCGGGACAGGCAGTCGTATGTCATGCTGGACAGCAGGTACGAGGGCCGGTGCTTCGCCCAGGCCTCGCAGTAGATGTCCAGCCGCCGGAAGAGGAGGTTCAGCTCCCGCGAAAACTCCGCCTCGAAGGCTTCGTAGAGCTCCTCGAAGCTCTCGTAATCAGGGAGCGAGCGGGTCTCCGGGATGAGGCGCTCGTCGCTGCCGAAGCTGCGGCCCCTGTTGAGGACGCGTTCGAGGATCAGCGCCGCGTTGTGCGCGAAGGCGAACTCGAGGTCGCCGTTGTGCGCCTGAGGCGAGACTTCCATGCAGCCCCCCGCCATCCAGTCGCGCGCATCCTCGAGTGCCACGCCATCCGCGTGCAGCGCGGCAATCATGGCGTCATCGCTGTAGATCTGGGCCCGGTTGCCGCCCTCGATGAGGTAGCGGGCCGTGAGGGACAGGAAGTCGTCCGGCGCGTCATCGGGCAGCCGCACGTACAGCGCCGGATGCGACTGGTTCAGCGCCATGAAGGCTTCGATCATGAGGTGCGACAGCGGGTTGATCGCCAGGCTCCCGTCACGGCGCCGCCCGCCCACGACGATCGCTTCGACCCAACCATCATGGGGCGCGATCCGCTCGTGGAGCTTGAGGAACAACTCGGCGACCAGTTCGCGCGCGTCGCCAAGCGTGATGGCCCCTCGTTCGAGGTCAGCCTTGAGGTACGGCCAGAGGTACTGGTCGAGCCGCCCCGGCCCGTTGCCCCCGTGGGGGTTCTCGTACATCACGGCGAGGTACTCGAGCCAGAAGCTCTGCACCGCCTCGCGGAAGGTGCGCGCCGGTTCGCGAGGCACTCGCGCGCAGACCTCCGCCATCGCCAGCAACTCGGCTCGCCGGTCCGCGTCCTCGGCGTCCTCCGCTGCGGCGCGCAGCGCCCGCACCAGGCCTTCGACCCACCGGTCCAGCCCCTCCAGGGCGGTGAGCACTGCGCGGTGGAACTCCGCGGCGGGCTCGTCCGGCGCCGGCTGAAGCGCGGCCTCGTGGCGCTCCGCCAGGCCGCGCGTGCCAAGGCTCAAGATTAGCGAGTGATCCCAGCCGACATGTCCCGGCGCGGCGCCGTCGCCAATGACGCGCGCTTCGCGGTCGTAGTCCGGGAGGCGCTCGCGCACCCAGCGCGCCCCCACGCGGTCCGCCGCGAACTCGTCCCAGCGCGCGTCGCCCGCCACGCCGCTCTGATCGACCCGCCCGGCCCCCGGGCAGCCCTGGTAGATCTGCCCCGCGATGCGCTCCAGCGGCCAGACGTAGTGGGGCTCATGCTCCAGCGCGTGCGCGAAGCTCCGCGCCTGCCGCTCCCATAGCGGCCGGTCCGCGTACAGCTCGAAGAAGGCGTGGGACCAGTTGCTCTCCTTGGGGCTGGACCACTGCGAGAAGCCGCGTTCGACGACCTGCAACTGGTACTGCCGCAAACGTGAGGTCACCGGCACTCTCCCGCACTCGATGCTACAGCAGCTTCTGCGCCGGGACCGCGAACACCGCGCAGCCCGGCCGCTTCACGTACTTGCCCCGGGCCGCCCGAACGCGGTCTGCGACGCTCGGGACCAGGCCGTCTACGCACGTCTGGACGACCACCGTGTTGCCCGGCCAGATCGGGTTGCCGTCCTTCCAGCCCGTACAGCCCATCCCCTTCAGGTTCTCGCAGACCGTGTACCCCGGCGCGCCCAGCGCCTCCAGAACCTCCCCCCAAGCGTGGCGCGGCCCCTCGAGTCCATTGTGACCGTGTGCATGGTGTGCCTCCTACAGGTACCTGTCCTGCCCCCGGTTGATCGCGATCAGGATGTCCTCGGGGAGCGCTTTGCCGTCCTCGGCGAGACGGTGGTTGGCGGCTTCGGGGCCGGGTATCAGCGGAGGATGGAAGGTCACCGGGCGGGTGGTGGTGATGAGCCAGTCGAGCAGGCGTTGGCGCATCTCGCAAACTCGGTCACGGTGATCGGGGTGACGGTGGAGGTTGCGCATCTCCCACGGATCATCCGCCAGATCGTACAGCTCCCCCACCTCCTGTCCGGGGAAGAAGCCCTGGGGATAGTGGACATACCGCCAGCGGTCCGTCCGGATGCTCCTGGCCCAGGGGTTCTCGGTGACGGCCACCTCCCA
>VGFB01000303.1 GCA_016869015.1 Armatimonadota bacterium | reverse complement strand
TCCTGGCCAGGCCCATCGACAGGAAAATAGTCCATTTGTCCTAGAGATCATGTCTTGCAGACGCAATCGGCTTCTGCTATACTCGACGCGGTGGGAGGGGACTACCGCAATAAGCCGCCCTCAGGGCCTCCAGCCCGGGTTCTCCACGTTGTGGAAAACTAGGTGGAAACCCACGAACTGCGCCCTTTTCGGCCTCCTCAAGCGCCCTTCTTCCTTCTCCCACGCCGAGGGCCTTGCGACGCCGCAGCCTCCGTCGTTGTCTGCTCTTACATTCCGCGATGTTCCTTGTTTAATGCCTGTACGCATTGTCCCATTTCTACACATAGCTTGTGCGCTGGTCCAGTAGCCGGCGCTCGGGAGGGGTACGCTCAATGGCAAGTGCGCTCCTTGCCAGCAGGACGGAACTCTGGGGGGCGGCGCTGGAGGTCTTGCCGGAGAAGGTGGGACGGGTTACTTTCGACAGTTTCCTGCGGAACTCACTCCCTCTTGAGCTGGACGGGTCGGACTTCGTACTCGGCGTTCCGAGCCCCTTTGCGCGGGCCTGGATTGCGGAACGACATCTGAGGACGCTCGAACGCTGTCTGACCGAGTTGGCCGGCCAACCGGTCACGGTTCGGCTCGAAGTGGCGTCCGTGGAGCCGGTGGAGCGCCCCCAGTCCGCAAGCCCTCCGGCGCCCCTGCACGATGTGATCCCCACGCGTGGGGCGTTTCCGTCTCTGCCGCTCAACCCCAAGTACACCTTCGACCACTTCGTCGTCGGCACGTGCAATCAGTTCGCGCATGCCGCCGCGACTCAGGTGGCCAAGGCGCCCGGTACCACTTACAGCGTGCTTTTCCTGCACAGCAAGGTCGGCCTGGGCAAGACCCACCTCATGCAGGCCGTCGGCCACTACGTGCAGGCCCAGCATCCCCAACTGCAGGTCGTCTACATCTCGGCCGAGCAGTTCGTGAATCACCTGATCAACTCGATCCGCGACAACCGCACCGAGAGCTTCCGTCAGCACTATCGTTCGGTCGACATCTGGCTGGTCGACGACATTCAGTTCATTGCGGCCATCGAGGGTCAGACCTCTGAAGAGGAGTTCTTCTACACCTTCAATGCGCTGTATGAGACCGGCAAGCAGATCGTGATCGCCAGCGACTGCCCGCCGCGTCAGCTGCAGATCATGAACGAGCGTCTGCGCTCTCGCCTGCAGCAGGGGATCGTGGCGGATCTCCGTCCGCCCGATGTTGACACGCGCCTGGCCATCGTGGAGAAGAAGGCCCAGGCCGACGGCATCGCCATCAGCCGGGATCTTCTCATGCGCATCGCGCAGCAGATCGAGTCCAACGTCCGAGTGCTCGAGGGCGCCCTGCTCAAGGTCTGCGCCCACGCGTCGCTGCATGGAGTGGACCTCACGCCTCCGCTCATCGACGAGATCATCCGGGACTACGCCACCAACACCGCCCCCTCGAGGGTATCCATCGACGAGATCGCCGGGCATGTCGCTCGCCACTTCGACGTATCGGTTGAGCAGCTGAAGAGCGCTCGCCGCAGCCGTCCTATCTCCGATGCTCGCCAGGTCGCCATCTTCCTCGCCCGGGAGATGACCGACCACTCGCTGCATTCCATCGGGAAGTTCTTCGGCGGGCGCGACCACTCGACCGTCATCCACTCGTACCGCAAGGTCAGCGAGAGCATCGAAAGAGACGCTCAGATGCTGTGGCTCATCAATAACATGAAGACGGCTCTGAGCGAGTAGCTGGTGCAAGCGACGTGGAGAACGCAACGGTGAGGGCGTGGAACGACGGGGTGTTGATGTGGACGAGGCGCTATCCACGAAACGGTCCGCAGAATCCGCACCGAACTTCTCAGAACAGATGGCCCTGAACTCCAGGCTCGACGGCCCTTTCCCACCGTTTGGACAAGCCTACTACTACTACTAGATTCTGTAATCTAAGGAGGCGTAACGGCGTAGCACGGCGAACCCACCTGCTGACGCGATCAACGAGGAGGCGCCGGCACATGGCGGCGCCCCTTCGACTCGCCACCGATCCGGATCCCTCCGACCCACTGAAGGAGGCCTCGCACACATGCTCAACGCAGTCTGCGGCCGTGATGCACTACATGAGGCCGTACATACCGTCGCCCGCGGCGTCTCCGGACGCAGCACGCAGCCGGTGCAGAACAACATCCGCCTGTCCGCCGAGGTCGATCACCTCCGACTCGTGGCGACAGACCTTGAGTTCATCAGCCTCGAGGCCTCCATCCCCGCCACAAACACGGAGGCCGGGGCCATCACCGTACCGGCCCGCTTCTTCCAGGACGTAACCAGCAACCTCCCGGAGGCCGACGTTGAGCTCAAGGAGATCGAGAGCAACGGACTGAGTCTCTCCTGCGCCCGCTCGCGGTTTCAGATCCGGGGCATGGCGGCGGAGGATTTCGAGACCCTGCCACCCCTCGCCGATGCCACGTCGTTTGACGTGAGTCAGGCCTTGCTGCGGGATGTGATTCGCCAGACCCGCATCGCCGTCTCAAGCGACGAGACGCGTCCGACGCTGACGGGTGCGCTGCTCTCCCTGCGGCCGAACATGCTGGAGGTCGTTGCGACGGACACCCACCGCCTGGCCTTGCGTCGCGCCGCGATCGATCTACCCGACACCCAGCGCCGCGATGCCATCGTCTCGGCGCGGGCGCTCACCGAGGTGGAGCGCATTCTGCACGCGGAAAGCGACCTGTCGGCCAGGGTCTCGGTCTCCGACAACCAGATTGAGTTCGCCGTCGGCACGGTCACCGTCGGCTCGCGGTTGATCGAGGGGCAGTTCCCGGACTACCAGAAGGTCGTGCCGGAGAGCTGCGACAAGCGGCTCACCGTGAACACGCGCGACCTCGAAGCCGCCCTCCGTCGCTCAATGATCGTGGCCCGTGAGGACGCCTATCGCATCACGCTCCAGGCTGAGCTCGACCTCGTGAAGGTCTCCGCGGAGAGCCCGGACGTCGGCGTGGTGGGGGAGGAGATCGAGGCGGAGCTCGAGGGCGACCCGGTCACCGTGGCCTTCAACTCCCGCTATCTCTTGGATGCCATTGCCGTCGTGACCGCCGAGAAGGTACATCTCGAACTCTCCGGCCCGCTTAACCCCGGGATGCTCCGCCCCGCCGGCGGCGCCGACTATACCTACGTGCTCATGCCGATGCAGAAGTAGTCGCGCGCCTCTCCGATCCGGGGTCGCGTCTTTGAACTTCAATCTTCTCCGCTCCTGCTCCGGGGGACAGACGCCGGCGGACGAGTAGGCGCCGGCGCGCGTCTTTGAACCCCGGTGGTTCCGGCTCACGCCCGCTGAACCGGCGGGTAGTAGACGAAGAGGTGGGAGAGGGCGTCGGTCTCGCCGAGGTACACCTCGCCGCTTGGGCCGATGGCGAGCGATCCCACCGAATGCGCCGTCCAGCACTCCGGGAAGGCTGCGCTGAGCAGGCCCAGATCGGTGAAGCCGACACCGCCGGCGTCGTAACGGAACAGCCGTGCCATGCCCTGCGGCTCCTCCGCCACGCCGAAGATCGCTCCGTCGCGGCCCTGCCCGAGCGCCCGCAGGTGGGACTGGCGACAGGGCTTGCCGAGGTTGGCCACCGCCCCACTCGCCGGGTCGAAGCTGAACAGGTAGCCGTCCACCGAGGTCCCGCCGAACACGAGACCTTCGCCAGCGAGGAGGAGGCTTCGAACGCCGGCCACGTGCCGCTTGCCCTTCTGGCACGGCGCGTGCGCGTCGAGCGCCTCGAGCCGGCCTTCGCCGGGGCAGTACGTCCACAGCCGCCCCTCGGCGCACGCCCCCAGGAGCCGCCCGTCGGGCAGGGCCACGAGCGTCGGCGCCGCATCGGCCACGCGCGCCAGCACCTGCACCCGCGGTCGTTCCCCCGCGATGCACACGAGATGCCCCTCGGGGAGCGTCAGCCCGTACGCCGCGCCCTCGGCTGTCGGCCCGGCCAGCGCCGCGATGCCGCCGACTCCGGTGGGCCGCGCGATCCGGTCGATCTCGCTCCGCGCGCCTCGGAACTGCTCCAGCCCCTGGGCTTCCTCGGCGTTGGTGCTGTGCCGAAACAGGCCCCCGCCTTCGGGCCCCCACCAGCCCCCGAGGAGTCGGTGACCTCCCAGGTCCAGCAAGGCGCCCCCCTCAGCCCGCCGGTCCCCCAGCGCTCCGACATGGGTCACGCCGAAGGCGGGGTGGAAGTACAGCAGGTGCGCCCGCTCGCCCGTGGCGATCCCGAACACAGTCCCGCTGCGCAGCGCCAGGAGGGCCGAGACCGCAGACTCGCCCCGGGGTATGGACGGCTCCGCCAGATGCTCGCGCAGCCCGAAACAGTAGACCGCTCCCTCGCTTACAAACGGGAACGCCTTCGTCCGGTACATGCCCCCGTGCGCCGCTTCCGGGCTCGCCAGCTCGGGAACGTCCCGCTTCCGCATCGAATGCCGCCTCCTGCCGCTCAACCGGCGCTACCGCCAGACCAGCAGGCACGCCGGGGTCCGCCCAATGGTGGCGAGGTAGAGCGCGCCATCCTCGCCGCAGACGCCTCGCCACGCCGCGTACGTCTCCCCCTCGCGCTCCATCCGGCCCACGACCGCCCGCTCTCCGGTCGCTACATCATACCGCGCCAGCAGCGCGCCCGGCGCCTGGGGGGAGACGGGCTGCGCGAGGTAGTAGAGCCCGCCCTCCCGATCCGCCACCATGCACCGCAGCGTGGCGCACCTCACTTCCGGTAGCCCCGGGCCGAGGTCCTCGATCACCGGGGCCGTCTCGCGCGGGTCGAACCGGAAGAGGTGGTCGTTCGAGTAGGTCAGCCCGTAGATCCAGCCGTCGGGCCCGGCCGCCATGTCGGTGATCCACGAGTACCGGGCGTCGGTGTTCCAGGGCTCGGCGTAGGGCCGAGTGCCGAGGAAGACCAGCCGGTCCCGTTCGACATCGTACTTGATCAACTGCGAGTTCGTGTCGGAGGTGTAGAGGTTCCCGGAGCCGTCGAAGATCATCGCGATAGGGTACCACGAGGACACGCGCCCGTAATCGCGAAAGCCGCGGCCTCGCAGATCGCAGCGGAAGAAGTGCGCCTTGGGGTACGTGACGCCATACAGGCACTCCCGTTCCTCATCCAGCATGAGGTAGGGGATCCCCTCGTTGGGGGTGATGACGCCGAAATCGACCGTCTCGCCCGTCAGCGTGTCATGCCGGAAGATGTGCGCCCCGGGGAAGCTCATCTCCGGGTCGCCCCACATGCTCAGGGGGCTCCAGACTCGCTGCCCCAGCGGGGGCGTAGTGCAGTGGGTCGCCCCGTAGAGCTTCCCATCTCGGGCGGGGCACAGCGCGAAGTGGATCTTGCCTTGGGTCGCGTGCCCGCTGTCGGGCGGCTCACCGGTCACCTCCCCCATGTCGGCGAGAGGCTCCAGCCGCCGTTGCGCCGTGTCGTACCGGTACAGCTGCGCAACGCCCCCGCCCTTCCCCTCCAGGCACAACCCCAGGTACACATGCCCCTCATGCCCGAGCGCAATGCTCCAGATGGTGTCGTGCTCCGGGTGTTTCACAACCGGGGTCGCGTCTTTGAACTTCTGGGCTATCCGCTTGACTCAGGTTAGGTCTTCGGTTAGGCTGGGCGGGTATGGAAGACTACCCGCGCACGGTCTTGGAGTTGG